>NZ_JBFWMI010000079.1:0-15123 GCF_050251695.1 Macellibacteroides sp. | reverse complement strand
CTTTTTTAATTTTCTGTTGTTCTACCAGGGCTCGAACCTGGAATTTCAGGACCAGAATCTGACGTGTTACCATTACACCATAGAACAATACGCTTATTTGCTGTTAACTCTCTTTCGTTAACGGGTGCAAATTTACAGCTTTTTTTGATTGCTCCAAATTTTTATGCCCATTTTTTTAATCTTTGAACAAATTATTAATCTACTTGTTTGATTTACAAAAGTAAAAAAAGAGATAAATTTGATAACATCACTCAGATACTAATTTTATGGATTATATTTGCAGATTCGTAATTACACTTTAAGACAAAATAAATGGATCAAACAGAATCATTGGTAAAAAAGATTGTAGAAGGCCTACAAGAGAAAAAAGGCAAAAAAATCGCAACAATAGACTTAACAAAATTATCAGGTGCCATATGTCAATATATGGTTATTTGTGAAGGTAACACTCCTACCCAGGTAGCTGCCCTTTCAGACTCTGTATGGGATTATGTAAGAAAAGAGGCGGGAGAAAAACCTATCTCCATCGATGGAGAAAGAAACGCTCAGTGGATAGGTATGGATTATGGCACGGTTCTTGTTCATATTTTTCTGCCGGAATTAAGAACTTTCTATAATTTGGAAAACCTTTGGGCAGACTCGAAGGTTATTCGAATACCGGATCTTGATTAATAACCGGAGATCATAAACAATATCGACTATCATTTATGGAGAATAACAACAACGCGTTTAATAAGCCGCCAAAAAACAACAAGACGAAGATGTTCCGCTTTAATCTGTATTGGATGTATGGAATAATTTTCATCATGCTTGCAGCTTTGTATATGACAAATGATTCGTCTACAACGAAAGAGATGGGTTGGACTGAGTTTCAGAAGCTGGCGAACAAAAACGTTTTTGAAAAAATAACCGTATTCAATAAAAAGAATACACTGGAAGCTACTATTAAAAAAGGACAACTGGGCGTGGTTTTTAAAGAGGATTCGGCTTTAGTGGGCGATTCGCCTATGGTCTTTGTAAAAATCCCGTCGGCTGACAAGTTTTCCGATTTTTATGACAAAGCGGTTGAAAAGAACAATATCGATACTTCGGTAAGCTTTGAAGAGGGTGATGATACATTCTGGAATTTCTTTATTTCCTTTGGTCCTATCATCCTGCTTGTACTTGTATGGATATTCCTGATGAAAAGAATGTCCGGAAATGCCGGTGGTGGTGCCGGAGGTGTGTTTAGCGTGGGCAAAGCAAAGGCTCAGCTATTCGACAAGGATAACGATAAGAAGGTTACCTTTAAAGATGTTGCCGGACTATCGGAAGCAAAACAGGAAATTGAAGAGATTGTTGCATTCTTACGCAATCCGGAAAAATATACCGAACTTGGAGGTAAGATTCCAAAGGGTGCTTTGTTGGTAGGCCCTCCGGGAACCGGTAAGACTTTATTGGCAAAGGCTGTGGCCGGCGAGGCAAATGTTCCGTTCTTCTCTTTATCCGGATCCGACTTTGTAGAAATGTTCGTAGGGGTTGGTGCCTCAAGGGTACGCGACCTGTTCCGTCAGGCTAAAGAAAAGGCTCCCTGTATCGTATTTATTGACGAGATTGATGCAGTTGGTCGTGCCCGTGGTAAAAATGCCAACATGAACAGCAACGACGAACGCGAAAATACGCTGAACCAATTGCTGACAGAGATGGATGGTTTCGGATCAAACAGCGGGGTGATTATCCTTGCGGCTACAAACCGGGCTGACATATTAGACAAAGCTTTGCTTCGTGCCGGACGTTTTGACCGACAGATACATGTTGAGTTGCCCGATTTGAACGAGCGTAAAGAAATTTTTGGTGTGCATCTTCGTCCTATTAAGATTGACGAAAGTGTGGATGCCGAATTCCTTGCCCGTCAGACTCCCGGTTTTTCCGGAGCTGATATTGCCAATGTTTGTAACGAGGCTGCCCTTATTGCAGCTAGGGGATTGAAGAAATTTGTGCAGAAGGAAGACTTCATGAATGCGGTAGACCGCATTGTGGGTGGTTTGGAGAAAAGATCCAAAATAACAACTGCCGAGGAAAGACGTAGTATTGCCAACCACGAAGCAGGTCATGCATCGATCAGCTGGCTACTCGAACATGCCAATCCATTGGTGAAGGTAACCATTGTTCCGCGAGGAAAAGCTCTGGGTGCCGCCTGGTATTTGCCGGAAGAGCGTCAGATTACAAATAAAGAGCAGCTGCTTGATGAGATGTGTGCTACGTTGGGTGGACGCGCAGCAGAAGAGCTGTTCATGGGAAAGATTTCTACCGGAGCTTCCAACGACCTTGAAAGGGTAACCAAGCAGGCTTATGCCATGGTTGTTTACTTTGGTATGAGCGACAAGTTGCCTAACCTCAACTATTACGACTCAACCGGTCAGGAATGGGGCTTTACTAAACCTTATAGTGAAGATACAGCCAAACTGATTGACTCAGAGGTGCAGAACATCATCAACACGGAGTATGCAAGAGCAAAACGCATCCTGCAGGAAAATGCAGAAAAGCATCATCAGCTGGCCAATGTATTGCTTGAAAGGGAGGTGATTTATACCGAAGACGTTGAGCATATCTTCGGAAAGCGTCCGTGGATTTCACGTTCACAGGAGATTCTGGATCTGCAGGAAAAAGCTGCAGAGGATAAGCCGGAACCTGCAGCCAATCCGGATGTTCAACCCGAAGCTACAGAGACAGAACAATAATTAGTTAAATTAATAATTAATAATAGGTAATGAGGCAGGAAAGTATCTTTTGAAGATTACTATCCTGCCTCTTTTTTACTATTTATCAATTTATTATCTATATTTGCAGCCTGAAACACAAACATAAGTCTATCTTGAAAAATCTAATTATACGAGGGCTTACCGGAGCAGTATTTGTTGCCGTATTAGCAGGAGCTATTTGCTATAATCCCTATACGTTTCTTGCTTTATTCAGTATACTCACAGGCTTATTGCTCTGGGAATTCTATAGTTTGCTAAAGGAGTATTTTCCATCCGTTCCAAAACGTATTGGAGGTACCATCGGCGGTATGTATCTTTTTGTGGCTACCTTCTTACATGCAAACGGTCTGGCTGAAAGCCCCGTATTTACACCTTATCTTGCGTTTTTAATCTATCTATTTGTTTCGGAACTTTACAACAAGCAGCAAAATCCGTTAAATAATCTGGCTTATTCCCTGTTTGCGCAGGTGTATTGTGCCGGAACTTTTGCCCTTTCCAATTACATCGTTCTTGGAAAGAATGAAGAAGGGGCGATTATCTTCACTCCTCTCCTGCTTATGGCTCTTTTTATATTCGTCTGGATAAACGATACGGGAGCTTACCTGGTGGGATCTCAATTTGGGAAACACAGGTTATTTGAACGTATCTCTCCAAAAAAGTCGTGGGAAGGCTTTTGGGGAGGCCTTGTATTTGCTCTGGCAAGTTCCTTTGTTTTTGCCAACCTTAATCCGGAGATAAGCTGGTATAACTGGCTGGGACTGGCCGCCACAATCGTTTGTTTTGGCACATGGGGCGACCTGATCGAATCATTGATAAAACGCACAGTTGGGGTAAAAGACTCCGGCAAGATGCTTCCCGGACACGGCGGAATGCTGGACCGGTTTGACAGCATATTGCTTGCCATCCCGGCTGCCTATATCTACATTGAACTTTTTATTCGAAATTAAAGGTAAGAACAATCATTCGGGAAGTTACTTTGGATAAAGACTGGGTGTACCTCATCAGGGCTGCATCCTGAAGGTCGGTTCTGTCTTTTTCCAACAGATCGGCCAATCCGAAACAAAATTTAAGTTCCGGGCACAGTTTGAAGTATGGCAGGTAAAAATCGCAACCCAAGCCAAACTGAACACCATAATCCGTACTTTTAAGGAGTAAGGGATTGCCTTTCTTACGCCCAAGGTCCATACTACCATACACCCCACCTATAACATACGGCCGGTAGTTGTTGATACGGAATGCACTGTATTTGATATCCAGCGGAAACATCAGGTAATTGGATCGTACGGTGGTAGTAAACTCGGGCTCGTCGGCCACGTCGGCCCCTTCAAAGGAGCGGAACACAAACTTCTTATCACCAAAATGCAGCGTGGGCGAAAACCTCAGGTTCAGATTAGGGTTCAGATACATGTCTCCTATCACACCCACAGTAAAGCCGGGTGAGTACGAAGGAATCTCGCCGTACCACGTCTTCCCGTCGTCGCCGGCAACTCCCACATTGGTCAGAATCATATCCTGCGAATGCAACCCCACATGAAATCCCAAATGAAATAGCTTTTGGTCGGCATAAGGCTGATTTTTCACCTTCTCCTTCTGCGACAACAAAGGTCCGCAAAAGAAGAAACAAGACAAAAATAGAAATACGATCTGTTTCAATTCTCTACAATTTTTCAATAAAACGAATTTAATCTCCTTTTATTGCACAGCTGAAGGCGCAGGTTTAACATCCTGATATTGCCAATGCATCAATATGCAAAAAAAAGGGAGCTTGTACGCAAATAAAACGAAAACTTATTTTTTTAATACAAAGAAAGCTCTATTTTTGCAGCAACTAATAGTTACAAATTTAAAAGGTTAAGAAAATGGCTTATTTAATTAGTGAAGATTGCATTGCTTGCGGTACTTGCATCGACGAGTGTCCGGTAGGAGCAATTTCTGAAGGCGATATCTATAAGATTGATCCTGAAATGTGTACAGACTGCGGTACTTGCGCTGATGTATGTCCTACAGAAGCTATCCATCCGGTAGCATAATTCAAGTAAAAGAGTAGGCTTTTTAAAGAATGCCTATATAGATAACGGGCTGTTTAATCTGAAACCAGATAAACAGCCCGTTATATTTTATCACGATGGGATTTTGCTCTTTTAAAAATCGATGGTTAATTTGATATCGCCCGAATCAGACGCATCGTTATCATCTGCATCATTGTTGCCTGCGGGCTTGGCTGAAACATCTCCGTTATGTTGCTGTATATATCCGATCACATCAGACAAACCTTCGATAAACTTCTCAAAATCTTCCTTATACAGAAAAATCTTGTGCTTTTCGAATGTTGCCTGCGCACCCTCTTTCGGTTGGACTTTTTTGCTTTCTGTTATAGCCAGAAACAAATCATCCTTCAGATTCCTCTTCACATCGAGGTAATATATCCTCTTGCCGGCTTTAATGGCTCTGGAATAAAGAATTTCTTTATCTCCTGTTTCAACATTCATTTTTTTCCCTGCATCTTCCATAACAGCAAATTTTGTTTATAAACACTTTCAAATCTTAATAATTTCCAAATATGGATATTTTTTTTTAAATAACTGCTATTTTAACGCAAAAAATCATAACGTATTGTATCATAATGTAAAAGATTGGGGTGATTAAATAAAAAAGATTGAATTGAAATATGAAAACAAAAAAGATTGCCTACCTTTGCATCCAATTTAAACAAAGTAGTTCCTTCAAACGATGATCAACAGAATTTTAATTCGCATTAAAGTTTTACAGATAGTATACGCATACTATCAGAACGGAAACAAAGACCTCAAAACTGCAGAAAACGAATTGCTTTTCAGTCTTCAAAAGTCATACGACTTATACCATTATTTCCTTCTTCTCATAGTTGAAACAACCAGACTTCAAAAAAGAGTGCTGGACAATCGCAAAAACAAGTATGTTCCAACCCAGGAAGAGTTGAATCCCAACACCCGATTTGTAGATAACCGCTTTGCTGCACAGGTAGAAGCAAACGAGTCTCTTTTGGCTTATGTGAAAGACAATGGTATTTCATGGAACAACGAAGAAGATTTTGTAAAATCGGTACTGGATATCATTTTAAATTCGGATATCTATGCTGATTATCTGGCAGATGCCAACGATTCTTACGAAGCCGACCGCGACTTCTGGCGGATTGTTTTCAAGAAACTGATCTGCGGTAACGAAGAAATCGAATCCTATCTGGAAGATAAAAGTATTTATTGGAACGACGACATTGAGATTGTTCAGACTTTCACGTTGAAAACCATCAAGAAGTTTTCAGAAAAAGAGGGAAGCAAACAGCCTTTGTTGCCAATGTTCAAAGATCAGGACGACCAGGAATTCGCTATCAAATTATTCCGTCAGTCATTATTGAAAGGAAGCGAATACCGCGAACGTATTCAAAAGCACATGAAAAACTGGGAGAGCGAACGTATTGCCAATATGGACCAGATCATCATGCAGGTTGCCCTGGCTGAAATCATGAATTTCCCAACAATACCTATCAATGTAAGCCTGAACGAATACATCGACACAGCTAAATACTACAGTACACCCAAAAGCGGTAATTTCATCAATGGAATTCTCGATTCTGTTGTAACTGAGCTAAAAAATGAGCGTTTGTTGATTAAAGATTGACAATTTTCGTTATATTTGCAATAATTACAAATAGAATCCAGTAAAACGTTTAAATTTTATAGCATGAACTTACTAAGTATTTTACTTCAAGCAGCAGGTGGCGCAAATCAGTGGTCAGGAATTTTAATGATGGTAGTGGTAGTAGCTATCTTTTATTTCTTCATGATCCGTCCGCAGCAAAAGAAACAGAAAGAAATTCAAAAATCACGCGAAGCTCTGAAGAAGGGTGACAAGGTGATTACAGCCGGTGGTATCTATGGTAAAATCAAAGAGATCAGCGACAACTATATGTCAATCGAAATTGCGGAAGGTGTAAACATCCGTGTAGACAAAACATCCATTTTTGCATCGGCAGAAGACGCGCAACAAAAGTAAAAAATAGTTACATGTCCCGACTTGAAGCTTTATTTTTAACATTCAAGTCTGCACCAAAAAAGATTAAAACTCTGTTACGCCGTCAAGGGTGGAAAGAAGTTTTAATCTTTTTCTTTTTTGTACTTCTTTCTCTGGGCTTTTGGATGCTTCAAAGTCTTCAGCAAGATTACGAAATTGAACTTATCATACCGGTCAGATATAAGAATGTTCCAGCCAATATTGCATTCTCCGACAAGTTACCAAACAATATCAAGGTAAAAGTCAGAGACAAAGGAAGTGTATTGCTAAATTACTCCCTGGGTGGAACACTTTTACCCATCGAAGCATCTCTTGGATCGCTTTCAGCCAAAGGTGGGACCTTTCTTATCAGCAAGAAAATAATTGAACGGGATCTGCTTAAGCAGATGATTGCAACCACTACGCTGATAAGCTTCGAGCCTCAGCAGATAGAGGTCGACTATACTCCGTTAAAGAGCCGAAGAATCCAGGTGGAGTTTAACGGGTCGTTACGTACAGAACCCGGATTCGGGCTGTCGGGAGAAATAAATATCACCCCTGCCACTGTGCAGGTTTATGCCGGCGAAGAAATTCTGGATAGTCTGATTACCGTACAAACAGTAAACACCAAGATTGAGAAAGCGAGAAAGACATTTACCCGCACGTTCAATCTGTTGCCGGTTAAAGGAGCCCGGTTCGAACCCGAACAGGTTACCATCACCTTCCCCATTGAAGAATATACGGAAAAAACATTGAATATACCGATCCAATGTAAGACATTGCCGCAGAATCTTACGCTGCGGACCTTCCCATCCATGGTGCAGGTTACCTGCAATGTGCCTCTTTCGCGCTTCAACCAGCTAAAGGAAAGTGATTTTGCAGCCGAGATAAACTATTCGGATCTGGAACAGAACATTTCGGGTACGGTATCAATCAAGCTGACAAAGAAACCCAACTGGATTCAATCTCCCACGGTGCACCCGGACAAAATTGAATTTATACTGGAACAAAACAATTATTAATGAAAACCATCGGCATTACAGGAGGTATCGGCAGTGGAAAATCGGTAGTCTCCGCTCTGCTGGAGCTATATGGCATCCCCGTTTATATAGCGGACGAAGAGAGCAAACGACTTACCCAATCATCTCCGGTTATTCGCAAGGGGCTTATCGAACTGTTTGACGAATCGATCTACACCGGCGAAGGCCTCGACAAAAGAAGACTTGCCTCTCTGATATTCGGCAATCCGCAGATGCTGAAAGCGGTAAACAGCCTTATTCACCCGGAAGTATATAAAGACTATCTGCAATGGGCCGAATCAAAGCATACTGAGCTGTGCGCCCTTGAATCGGCCATCTTGTTTGAATCGGGTTTTGACAAACTGGCCGACTATACGGTTATGGTATATGCTCCGGAAGAGATTCGGATACAACGTGCCATGAACCGTGATAACTCAAACCGTACAGATGTTACAAACCGTATTAAGAACCAGCTGCCGGATGAAATAAAGAGAGATAAATCGGATTTTGTAATCCTGAATGACGGTATTCAGGCCTTAATTCCTCAGGTAGAGTCTCTTTTAAAGCAAATACGGCCGACTCTCTAATCATAAATAAACAACAGATTCATACAAATATATAGCTGTTTGGAAAAGATGTTATATATTTTTCGGGTCCGTTTGTCAATAGTTCGGTATTCTTATGTTACATTTGCACATTCAAGTTTAACACTATAGAAAAGAAAATTATGTTGAAGACTATCTTGTCTATTTCCGGCAAACCCGGATTATTTAAACTGGTTTCTCAAGGTAAAAACATGTTGATCGTAGAATCGTTGGTCGACAAGAAAAGAGTCCCTGCTTATGCCAAAGATAAAGTAATTTCCTTAGGAGATATCGCTATCTATACGGATGAGACAGAAGTTCCATTGCATGAAGTACTTACTTCTGTAAAAAATAAAGAGAACGGAAACCTGGTATCAGTTAATCCAGCCGCCAAGCCGGAAGAGCTTCGTGCTTTCATGGCAGAAGTGCTTCCTGATTTTGACCGCGAACGTGTATACCCAAGCGATATAAAGAAACTTATTTCGTGGTATAACATCCTGATTAACGCAGGAATTACAGACTTCACTCCGCAGGAAAATACGGAAGAGGCTGAAGCTGAAGCGGAAACAGAGAATTAAAAAATAAAGGCGTCTGAATTTACATCAGACGCCTTTGTTTTTCTTAGAATATCGGGTTGCTCACCTTTTCATCCAGTAATGCCAGCTTGATAACCTGACTGATATCGTCCACATAATGGAATTCCAATCCTTTCAGATACTCTTCCTTTATCTCTCCGATGTCCTTCTTATTTTCCGAACATAAAATAATGGTCTTAATCCCGGCACGCTTGGCTGCCAATATCTTCTCTTTGATACCTCCTACCGGCAACACTTTTCCACGCAAGGTAATTTCGCCTGTCATCGCCAGGTTAGGCTTTACCTTCCGCTGTGTGAATGCAGATACCAGCGATGTAACCATAGTTACCCCGGCACTTGGACCATCCTTGGGTATGGCTCCTTCGGGCACGTGAACGTGTACGTTCCAGTTTTCGAAAAAGTCTTCGCTAATACCAAACTGACCTGCGTGGGCATGGATGTATTCCAGTGCCAACATGGCAGACTCTTTCATTACATCACCCAGATTACCTGTCAACGTTAACTTCGATCCTTTTCCTTTGCTTAAGCTCGACTCTACAAAGAGAATTTCGCCACCTACGGAAGTCCATGCTAGTCCTGTCACCACACCTGCATATTCATTGCCCTGGTATTTATCGCTATTGTAGGTAACTGCACCCAGATACTCGTGCAGGTCTTCCGGCATGATAGATTCTGGCACTACCTCGTTGGTGGCAATTTTACGGGCCACTTTACGTAATACCTTGGCAATCATCTTATCCAGTTCGCGTACGCCACTTTCACGGGTGTACGATTCCACAATCACCTGCAGGGTTTTCTTGGGGAACTTAACCGATTTCTTTGGTATACCATGCGCTTCCAGCTGTTTAGGCACTAAATGCTTGGCAGCAATCTCAACCTTTTCCTCAATGATGTATCCGCTCACCTCGATCAGTTCCATACGGTCCAGCAGCGGTTGCGAGATGGAATTGATATTGTTGGCTGTAGCTATAAACATTACCTTGCTTAAATCGTAATCTACATCCAGGTAATTGTCGTGGAAGGCATTGTTCTGCTCCGGATCCAGCACCTCCAGCAGTGCTGCTGCGGGATCGCCCTTGAAATCGGATGTAATCTTGTCAATCTCATCCAGAATAAACACCGGATTGGATGTACCGGCTTTCAGGATATTCTGAATAATACGTCCCGTCATCGCCCCGATATAGGTGCGTCGGTGACCGCGAATCTCGGCCTCGTCGTGCAAACCTCCCAACGACATGCGAACATATTTACGGTTCAGCGCCTCTGCCACCGATTTACCCAAAGAGGTTTTTCCCACCCCCGGAGGACCGTAAAGGCAGATAATGGGCGACTTCATGTCTCCCTTCAGTTTCAAAACAGCCAGGTGCTCGATGATACGTTCTTTTACCTTTTCGAGTCCGTAGTGGTCTCTGTCCAATACCTTCTCGGCATGCTTCAGATTAAAATTATCTTTGCTGTATTCGTTCCACGGAAGATTTACAAATGTTTGCACATACTGAGTCTGAATTGAGAAGTCGGGACTCTGCGGATGTAGCCGCTCCAGCTTTCTTAATTCTTTTTCGAAGGTTTCGGCAACTTCGGCCGACCATTTCTTCTTGGCTGCTTTGGCCTTCAGCGCTTTTATCTCCTGCTCGTTGATGTTTCCACCCAATTCCTCCTGAATGGTCTTGATCTGTTGCTGCAGGAAATACTCTCTTTGCTGTTGGTTGATATCCTCATGCGTTTTCAGCTGGATGGAATTCTTCAGTTCCAGAAGCTGGTACTCACGATTCAGAATAAACAGCAGGCGGTACGCCCGGTCCTTCAAATCACCTATGAGCAGCAACTCCATCTTCTCGGCACCATTCACCACGTTGGTACAAGAGAAGTTTACCAGATATATTACGTTGTTATTATTCTTGATTGAAAAGATCATGTCGCGGCTTGGATCTCCGGCCGACTTTAACATCTTGATCGTCAGATCCTTTATGGTTGATATCAGCGCCTCGAATTCACGGTCTTTCTTATCGGGCACAACGTCTTCAAGCAGCTCCACCTTCCCTTTCAGGTAGGGTTCCGTCTGCGTAAGCTCCTTCAACTCAAAGCGCTTCTTGCCTTGCAGAATGGCTGTTGTTGTTCCGTCCGGCATATCCAGTACGCGTACCACCTCGGCAATAACACCTATATTGTACAGGTCGTCCATCCCCGGATCGTCTGTTTCCCTATCTTTCTGGCATACTACGCCTATCAATATTTTTTTACCTTGAACTTCTTTGGCTAGACGAAGTGATTTCTGTCTGCCTATCATCACAGGCATGGCTATCCCCGGAAATAAAACCATATTCCGCAGAGGTAAAATAGGTATCTCGTTTCCAATATTCTCTATACCGTCCATAAAATCATCGTCAACATCGCATTCAGTAAGTATTGGAACTACCATTTCCATATCGTCGTCCAGATCGTCGTAAAGATCTTCGGTTAATTGCATCATTCTATTCTTTATCATACTTATTACATTATTATTGTATTCATGACAATAAACGTGCCAAAGATAATGAATATAAGACAAAATAGGATAAATTTGCAACCTCTTTAATATAGTATGGCAAATCCTTTTTTTAAATTTAAGAATTTCACGGTGTGGCACGACAAATGTGCAATGAAAGTAGGTACCGATGGGGTACTGCTGGGCTCGTGGGCATCTGTAGACGGATGTGACTCCATTCTCGATGTAGGAACAGGTACAGGGCTGATTTCCCTCATGGTTGCTCAACGCAGTGAGGCTGACATTCATGCAATAGATATCGACGAAGCCGCCTGCCTACAGGCTAAAGATAACATTGCGGCCTCTGCATACCGGAGCCGTATACAGGTAACATGCACCTCGGTTCAGGAATTTGCCGAAAAGACGGATCGCACCTTCAGTCACATTCTGTCCAATCCCCCCTATTTTCCTAACTCACTGAAAGGTCCGGACAAGCAACGCAACGCCGCACGACACAATGACACCCTGCCACTGGAAGAATTGCTCGCATCCTGTAATAAGATGCTTTCTCCCGAGGGAAAGATATCGCTTATACTTCCGGAGTCATTATCAGACGCATTAAACGAAATAACAACAAGCTACCGGCTGTATCCGACACGTCGCACTTTGGTAATGCCTACTCCCGGGTCTGCACCCAAGCGGATATTGGTGGAACTTTCACGTTCGCAAGAGACCGCCTGCGAGACCAGTCAACTGATCATTGAACTGGCCCGTCACCAGTACTCTGCTGACTATATCCAATTAACAAAAGAGTATTATTTAAATATGTAAGGCAGGCGTTTATCGAAGAAGCGGGTAACCTCTTCGAAGAAATTATGCACCTCCTTGGAAAAAGTGATCACCTCCGGTGTAAACACCTTCAGGGCAGCAGGTATCACATGAATATCGATAACAGCATCTGCCATAACAGGCTCGCCATCCAGGTGCATCACACCATCTTGCTGGCGGATGATCCTCACTTGTTTAGCCTTAAACGTCTTTATCTTACTGTTACGGTCTATCTGCTTGGTAAAAAGCTGAATGGCCAGTGGCGCTATATCCAATGGAGTAAAAGGAGATAAGATAGTAAGGTCCATCATCCCGTCCTGAATATTGGCATGGGGCGCAATAAACGCATTGTTCCCGTATTGCGAAGCATTGCCACAAGCAACCAAAAACGCCTTTTCCTTGATT
The DNA here is from genome assembly GCF_050251695.1 of Macellibacteroides sp. Taxonomy (NCBI): domain Bacteria; kingdom Pseudomonadati; phylum Bacteroidota; class Bacteroidia; order Bacteroidales; family Porphyromonadaceae; genus Macellibacteroides; species Macellibacteroides sp. Next base: position 2,457 of record NZ_JBFWMI010000079.1, on the reverse strand, counting down.
GTCTGGTTGTCTACCAACAATTCGTAGGGTTGCGGACGGTAGCTAAGATACTCCTCAATGGTATTCTTTATATAGGTGATGGACCCACGTCTTTTCTCGGCGGCGAACTTCTGACTTACCGCCGCGTCGAACCCTACACCGCAGGTGCAGAAAAAGACACGCTGGTTCGCACTGCAGCAATCGATAGTGGTTACATTTCCCTTCAAAATAACTTCAAGCGCTTTTTTTGAATCCATGGGAATATGAAGCTCTCTTGCCAAGCCGTTTCCTGAACCTTTGGGCACAATTCCCAATATCGCCCTTGAGTGCAACATGGCACGAGCTATCTCGTTTACCGTTCCGTCGCCTCCAACCGCAATTATATAATCTGCCCCGGCATCCAATGCAGCCTGTGTAAGCACACTGGCATGTCCGGCATATTCCGTGAAAGATATGGTTAAAGCATGGTCGTTTCGGGAACAAATCTTTTCTATCATCCGGGGTATGGCTCTTTTAGAACCCACACCCGAAATCGGATTAATTATCGCATGTACAGATACCTTCTGGTTAATCATTGCATTTATTTAATTACAATTGGTTTGCAAATTTAATATTTTTGTAAAACTTTTAACGTGTTTGGGGTACCATAAGATATTTTTTACTACTTTTGCGCCTAGATTTGAAAAAGCACTTGTGTATAAAATGTAACAGATCTATGTTTTTCCGGAAACATTAAAGCGATATAAATCATTCTCTTTATTACAATATGAAACTTTTACAAGAGAAACTAGCAAAGTACGATATTCCGCAGAAGGCTATGGCCGCAGGAATTTACCCCTATTTCAGAATGATTGAAAGTGATCAAGACACTGAAGTTATCATTAGTGGAAAAAAAGTCCTGATGTTTGGGTCGAATGCGTACTTAGGATTGACAAATCATCCTAAAGTAAAGGAGGCAGCCATCGATGCTATCAAGAAGTATGGCACAGGTTGCGCCGGATCTAGATTCCTGAACGGAACATTGGATTTGCATATTCAGCTTGAAAAAAGATTGGCTGAGTTTGTTGGAAAAGAGGAGGCCATCATTTATTCAACCGGCTTCCAGGTTAATCTTGGCGTAGTGTCGTGTCTGACAGGACGAGAGGATTATATTCTTTGGGACGAATTAGACCATGCCTCCATTATTGAAGGTCATCGTCTTTCTTACTCCACCAAACTGAAGTACAAGCACAACGACATGGAATCGTTGGAAAAACAGCTTCAGAAGTGCGAACCGGACAAGATCAAGTTAATTGTGACAGACGGTGTATTCAGCATGGAAGGAGATGTAGCCAAGTTACCCGAAATTATTGCTTTGGCAAAAAAATACAATGCAAGCGTAATGGTTGACGAAGCCCACGGAATCGGTGTGTTAGGTAAACAAGGTCGCGGAACCTGCGATCATTTCGGTGTTACCGAAGATGTAGACCTGATCATGGGTACCTTCAGCAAGTCTTTCGCTTCCATCGGTGGTTTTATCGCATCCGACAAGGAAACAATCAATTACCTTCGTCATAATTCGCGCTCATACATCTTCAGTGCCAGCAACACTCCGGCAGCTACTGCAGCAGCAGGCGCAGCACTGGACATCATGTTAAGCGAACCCGAACGTATCGATCACCTGTGGAAACTTACCAACTATGCGTTGGAAGGATTCCGTACCATGGGATGCGAGATTGGTCATACTTCGACCCCTATCATTCCTTTGTATATCCGTGATAACGATAAGACCTTCATGGTTGTTCGCGATTTGTTCGACTTAGGTGTATTTGTAAACCCGGTGGTTTCTCCTGCCGTAGCACCTCAAGACACGTTGATCCGTTTCTCGTTGATGGCTACACACACACAAGAGCAGCTCAACCAGGCAATGGATGCTATCCAGACAGTATTCAAGAAATACGGAATCATTTAATTTTGATTCTAAATCCATACAGGAAAGCCCTGAACCGTTTTGGTTCGGGGCTTTCTTATTTTATCTCATTTCTTTCTTTTTTTTATCCTTTTACAAAAGTGTAAGAATAAATAGCTATTTTTGCATAACTACATATATTATACAGTAAAAAAAATGGATTTTAAACTAAATAAAGGAGGTTGCTGCATGAACTCCAAGGGCTGCAGCAAGAAACAAGATACCAAACTAAATACATACGACTGGCTATGCGACGTACCCGATGCGGCCAATGCCACAGACTATGTAGAGGTTCAATTTAAGAATACCCGTAAAGGTTACTACCTCAACAACACAAAAATCCCGTTGGAAAAGGGTGATGTGGTAGCCGTAGAAGCCAGTCCCGGTCACGATATCGGCACTGTAACCCTAACCGGCAAACTTGTTCTGCTTCAAATGAAAAAGAACAATGCACGTACCGAAGGGACCGAGGTAAAGAAGGTTTACCGCAAGGCTAAACCCAATGATATAGAGAAGTTTGAAGAGGCCAA
>NZ_JBFWMI010000078.1:0-15519 GCF_050251695.1 Macellibacteroides sp. | reverse complement strand
TATAGTTTTTGTTTGTATTTTTACGAGATAAGATATCTCTGCTTTCGGTAAGCTTGTGTTGTTCTTCATCCAATACAATTTTCCCTTCCGACAATTCATCCAGATCTTTAAAAATCTTCCGGTCATCCACCGCTTCTTTATTCCAGTTTAAAAATGATTTTTTCATTTGATTGGCTAACAGCTTGATAAGATATGTCTTTTCTTGTCCCTCATCAAATTCATTTGCCTTTAAAATCATTCTTTCCAATGTTTTACCGTAATGTCTGTAACGAATTCTACCTGTATTATAAGGGATACGTGGCGGACGGCTATGCAAATCTTCCTTCTTTACAATTTCATACGGATAATCAATATCAAGTTTAAAATCCGCCATGATGGCCAGGTGATCCCACAAAATATGTTTAAAGTCATTAACATCACGCAGGTGAGGAAACATATTCCCCATGATATTGATAATTGAATTGGCGCACCGCATACGTTCTTCCTTATCTTCAATTGTAAGGCAATAATCTACCATGTTTTGTATATTGCGTCCATACTCAGGCAGAATCAAACGTTTTAGTTCTGTATTATATTCCATTCTAACATTTATTATTCGGCAAAAATACACAAATAAATTGAATATCTTAAGAGTAAACATCATAAGCTGCTCTGTTTATATTCAAATATATTTCTTTTCACCTTTACGAAGCAAAAATCGAATTATTTTCGTACGTTTGCATGATATAATTGTAAATTTAAGAGCCATGACAACACAGCTTCAAGCTAAATTTATAGTGTTAATATCGATACTTATACTTGCCGGATGTAACAATACGCCAAAGAAAGCAGACAGTAATAAAGTTACTTTCGACTCCATTAAGGTAGATAGAAGTTACCATTTGCTTGATAACCCTGAAAACCCCAATTGCAATCTGCAAATCAACTTCACATATCCTACTCAGGTCGACAATAAACAACAGATCAAGGACATACAGAGGATCTTCATCCAATCGTATTTTGGAGATTCATATGTTGATTATTCACCAAAGGAGGCTGCAGAAAAGTATACAGAAGATTACCTGACTAATTATAAGGCACTTGAAGCCGATTTTAAATCGGAAGCAGACAAAGCACAGGATGAACCCATTGGTGCTTGGTATTCTTACTACGAAATGTCTTCAAACAAAATTACTTATAATAAAAGCGGGTTGTTATGTTTCACAGTAAACTTTGAAAATTACACCGGAGGGGCTCATGGATCCCATTCCTATTTCAATCATATCATCAACTTAAAGACAGGTTCTGCTGTTACAGAGAAAGAGGTATTTATTGATAATTATGAAGATGATCTTGCCAAAATTCTTGTTGATGCCATAGCGAAACAAAATCAGGTAACCGATGTAAAAGCTCTCGAAAATATGGGCTTTTTCAGTGTAGATGAAATATTTCCAAATGGGAACTTCAGTGTAGATGAAACCGGTATAAATTATACGTTTAATGAATATGAAATAGCGGCTTATGTAGTCGGAGCAACGCATGTGCATCTGTCTTACGAAGAAATAAGGCATCTGGCCCGTAAAGAAAGCCCTATAGCCCATCTCGTATTTTAAACGAGAGATCCTGTTTCAGTTTTTTTAATAATTAAAAACAATGAAAGTAATACAAACTTATTTTCCCGAATTAAACGAACAACAGTGCCAACAACTTGAAGCACTATACGATTTATATACTGATTGGAATGCTAAAATAAATGTTATTTCAAGGAAAGATATTGAAAATCTTTACCTTCATCATGTTTTACATTCATTGGGTATAGTTAAAATGCTTCGCTTCAAGGATGGATCGTCTGTAATGGACGTTGGTACAGGAGGAGGTTTTCCCGGTATCCCATTAGCCATTTTCTTTCCTAATGTTCAATTTCATTTGGTGGATAGCATAGGAAAAAAAATAAAAGTGGGACAAGCGGTAGCCGAAGCTATCGGACTCAAAAACATCACCTTCCGCCATTGCAGAGTCGAAGAGGAAAAAGAAAAGTATGACTTCGTGGTAAGTCGGGCTGTTATGCCTTTGGCTGATTTGGTAAAGTTAGTACGAAAAAACATAAAAAAAGAGCAACAAAACGCTCTTCCCAACGGACTTATCTGTCTCAAAGGGGGCGAACTTCAACATGAAATCCTTCCTTTTAGAAATCAGGCATTAAGTTTAGAATTAGGGGATTACTTTAAAGAAGAGTTTTTTAAAACAAAAAAAGTTGTATACGTGCCATTATGATACATGTAAAACGTTTCGAATTCAATTATTTCTCTGTAAACACCTATCTGTTATACGATAAGACAGGCGAGGCTGTATTAATTGATTGCGGCTGCATGAATCAGCAGGAAGAAGAGGAATTAAAAGCCTTTATAGATGAGAATAAACTTACTTTGAAAAGACTTTTATGTACTCACTTGCATCTCGACCATGTGTTTGGGAACTCATTTATAACTCAAACCTATGGTTTGGAACCAGAAGCTCATAGGGCAGATACAGAGTTACTTCCTTCTGCCGAAGAACAAGCCAAGGCATTCGGACTATCCATGAAAGGCAAAAGTGGACAAGTAAACCATTTTATTACAGTTGGAGAAGCAATCCACTTTGGAGAAAGTACCCTCACCTCGTTACATGTTCCAGGACATTCTCCCGGAAGTCTTGTTTTTTATAGCGAAGAAAGCAATCTGGCTATTACGGGCGATACTCTCTTTGCCGGTAGTATCGGGCGTACAGATTTATGGGCCGGTAATCAGGAAATACTACTTGCTGCCATCCGAAACAAGCTCCTAACCTTACCGGACAGTACTATAATTTATCCCGGTCATGGGCCAGAGTCTTCTATTCGTGAAGAAAAACTTGAAAATCCGTACATCTAAATTCAAAAATAAATCAAATACCTAGAATCTATGGACACAAATAAATTTGTAAACCGCCACGTTGGCATAAGGGAAGAAGACATTCCCCAGATGCTCAACACTATCGGGGTTAATTCTCTGGATGAACTAATCGACCAGACAATCCCCTCCGATATCAGATTAAATGAATCATTAAACCTGCCTGAAGCGATGACCGAGCGCGAATATGCTGAACACATTGCCGAATTGGGTTCAAAAAATGAGATTTTCACCTCTTATATAGGGATGGGATGGTATGACACTATAACCCCGGCACCAATTCAACGAAATGTATTGGAAAATCCGGTTTGGTACACCTCATATACGCCTTATCAAGCCGAAATATCGCAAGGCAGATTGGAAGCCCTTCTTAATTTCCAAACAATGATTTGCGATCTAACAGCATTGCCGCTTACCAACTGTTCCCTTTTAGACGAAGCTACTGCCGGGGCAGAGGCCGCAACAATGTTACATGGAGCAAGAAGCCGGTCGCAGGTTAAGGATGGAGCCAATACATTATTTGTAGATCAACATGTGTTTGTATCCACTCTGGCAGTACTTCATACCCGTATGAAACCTCAGGGAATTAAAATAGTAAGAGGAGATTATAAAACCTTTGAATTTACACCGGATGTATTTGGTGCCATAGTTCAATATCCCAATAAAAACGGCTCCATCGAAGATTACCGGTCTTTTGTTAACAAAGCTAACGAAAATGGAACTCGCGTAGCCGTTGCAGCCGATCTACTTAGTTTGGTTTTGCTTACACCTCCGGGAGAATGGGGAGCCGATGTTGTTTTCGGCAGCAGTCAACGCTTTGGGATTCCCATGTATTTTGGAGGACCTTCTGCTGGTTTTATGGCCACAAAAGATGAATACAAGCGTACTATTCCTGGTCGGATCATTGGCATATCTAAAGATGCTTATGGCAAACCGGCATATCGTCTGGCATTACAGACCCGCGAACAACACATTAAAAGAGAAAAAGCTACTTCCAATATTTGTACTGCCCAGGCATTACTGGCAACTATGGCCGGATTTTATGCCGTTTATCATGGAGCAGACGGATTAAAGGACATCGCATCCAGGATACATAGTTATGCAGGATTCATATCTGGAGAGTTGGAAAAGCTGGGATATAAACAGCTAAATAAGAACTTCTTTGATACACTAAAAGTTGAACTTCCCGCGAACGTCTCTTTAAGTGCATTAAGGGAAATTGCTCTTGAATGCAAGGTTAATCTAAGATATTTTGGAAACGGACAAATTGGGATAAGTTTAGATGAAACCACCCAAATAACAGATATCGGAGTGTTACTCTATATCTTTTCCGGAGCAGCCGGGAAAGATTATACGCTGGGCCAGAACATTGAAAGAAATCAATATTTTGATGATACTTTTAAGCGTACATCGGCATTCTTGCAACAGGATGTATTTAAAAAATACCATACCGAAACAGAGTTGATGCGCTATATCAAACGATTGGAACGCAGAGATATCTCCCTGGCACACTCAATGATCTCTTTGGGCTCATGCACAATGAAGCTAAATGCAGCCTCCGAATTATTCGTTTTAAGTAAGCCCGAATTCAGCGGAATACATCCCTACGCACCAGACGAGCAGGTGGAAGGTTATACTGAACTGATTGAAAACCTAAGTACTTACCTTGCCGAAATTACTGGTTTTAAAGGGGTAAGCCTCCAGCCGAACTCAGGAGCATCCGGCGAATATACCGGACTGAAAGTAATACGCTCCTATTTGGAAAGTATTGGTCAAGGAACCCGAAACATCGTGTTACTTCCAGCTTCGGCACATGGTACTAATCCTGCCAGCGCTGTTCAATGCGGGTTTGCCACTGTTACAGTAAAATGTGACGAGAAAGGAAATATCGATATGGACGATTTCCGCAGCAAAGCTGAATCCTATAAGGATAATCTGGCTGCTACGATGATCACATATCCATCAACACATGGTATATTTGAGACCAGCATCATTGAAATTTGCCAGCTTGTACATAGTTATGGCGGACAGGTCTATATGGATGGAGCAAACATGAACGCCCAGGTTGGATTAACTAATCCAGGCACAATCGGAGCCGATGTTTGCCACCTCAATCTACATAAAACATTCGCAATCCCCCATGGCGGTGGTGGTCCGGGTGTCGGTCCTATTTGCGTTGCTAAACATCTTGTTCCATTCCTTCCCTCGCATCCGATAATCTCCGAAGGCGAACTTAACACAGTTTCGGCAGCACCCTACGGAAGTGCAGGAGTTCTGCCAATTACCTACGGGTACATCCGCATGTTGGGAGCAGAAGGACTTACAACTGTAACAAAAACAGCGATATTGAATGCCAATTATCTGGCTGCCAAATTCAAAGACACTTATGGAATCGTGTATACCGGGTCTACAGGCCGTGTCGGTCACGAACTTATTCTCGAGTGCAGAGGCGTAAAAGAGCGTTCCGGAATCGACGAAGGAGATATTGCAAAACGTTTAATGGACTTTGGTTACCATGCCCCTACACTATCATTCCCTGTACACGGCACCTTAATGGTTGAACCAACTGAAAGCGAAAGTCTTGCAGAATTGGACAGATTTGCCGAAGTTATGGCATGTATCTGGAACGAGATCAAAGAGGTTGAAAATGGCGAAGCCGACAAAGAAGATAATGTATTAAAAAATGCTCCACATCCCGAGTACGAAATTACTGGAGACGAATGGAAGCACTCCTACTCACGAAGTAAGGCTGCCTATCCGTTGGATTGGCTGCACGAAAGCAAGTTTTGGATCAATGTGGCGCGCATAGACAATGCTTATGGCGACCGTAATCTGATTCCGACCCTCTGCGCCTGTGAAATTTAATTTTATTGAATAATATTTATCCAATTAAAAACGTAGAAGTATGTTAAGTAAAAGTTTAGAAGCTGCTTTAAACAAGCAGATCAATGCCGAATTCTGGTCGGCTTACCTATATCTATCCATGTCGACCGACTTTGCAGCAAAGGGGTATCCTGGTTTTGCCAACTGGATGAACATCCAATTCAGAGAAGAACAAGATCATGCCATGAAGTTCATGAACTATGTTATCGCTCGTGGAGGAAGAGTTGAACTTAAACCTATTTCGGAAGTAACTACATCTTGGGCAACTCCTCTAAATGCATTTGAAGACACATTGGCTCACGAACGTGAAGTAACAGCAATGATCAATAACCTCAACTCTTTGGCTGTAGAAGAAAAAGACTATGCAACAGAGTCTATGCTTCGTTGGTTCATCGACGAACAGGTTGAAGAAGAAGAAACAGCTCAAAGCCTTATCGATGCATTGAAGATGATCAAAGATAATGGATTTGGTCTTTATACATTAGACAAAGAGCTTGCTTCTCGTGTTTACTCTCCTGTCACAACAGCCTAAATAGCAATATATAACCGGAACGTAGAAAATATCTATGTTCCGGTTTTTGTATTTCAGCAAAGTTCTTTCTTAATTCTAAATGTAAAAACGCTCAAATGAAAAATCTTATTTTTGCACTTGCAGCATTCGCTTTTACAGCATGCTCGCCTACTTCCCCAACCAAAGTAACCTGTTATGCCTGGCAGGGTGAAGGACAAAACACAACTGAAGAGACACTTCAGTCCGATTTTAGCAAATGGAAAAGTCATGGTATCGACGGTATGTGCTATAATGCTGGTCACGATGTAGAAAAACACCGTCGTGCAGCTAAAGCAGCCAAAGCAAACGGAATGGAATATCATGCGTGGATACCCGCTATGCTTCAAAGCGGTCCCGAAATAGATTCAACCTGGTATGCCGTAAATCGCAACGGAGAATCGGCATATCACGTACAAGCCTATGTACCCTATTACAAGTTTCTTTGCCCTAATCGCACCGAAGTAACAGACTATCTCACAAATTTATATACAAAAGTTGCTGAAATACCAGAAGTTGATGCGATCCATCTGGACTATATCCGATTTGTTGACGTAATTCTTGCACGCGGACTATGGGATAAATACGGACTGGTTATGAACGAAGAATATCCGGTGGCAGATTATTGCTATTGCGACAAATGTGTGAGCGATTTCAAAGCGGCTACTGGTATCGACATTAAATCAGTAGAAGATCCTTCAACAGTTGAAGAATGGAAACAATTCCGTTGCGATCTCATCACCAAATTGGTTAATCACATAGCCGAAGCTGTACATGCCAAAGGAAAGAAAATCGATGCTGCCGTATTCCCCGGACCAGACAGCTACGCAAAGAAGATGGTACGTCAGGAATGGAATAAATGGAACCTGGATGCATTCTTCCCGATGAATTACAATGATTTTTATCTTGAAGGTCCGGCATGGATCGGCAAAGTTGTAAAAGAAGAGGTCACTTCTGTAGATGGCAAAATTCCGGTTTACAGCGGACTGTTCATCTGTCGCGACTACGAGAAAAAAGCTCAGATCAAGGATCCTGAAGGACATGGACTCATCCCGTCTGAAATAGAAGAAGCAGTAAGGGTTTCCATGGAAAACGGTGCTGCCGGGGTCTGTCTGTTTACTCCGGGCAATATGACCGATGCCCATTGGGAAGCATTTGATAAGGCGATACATAAACAATATCGTTAATCTAATCTAAAAAAACATTAAAAAAAGAACAGTTTATCAGCTAACAATCGCTTTTAACTGTTCTTTTTTTTGTGAAGATACTTCTGATTAAAATATCGAATTCTTCACTAAACATAAAGAATTTATCATATGAATAGACTTATACGGATAACAAAACCTGAAGATGTCTTTCCTCAATACAGGAACACTCCCATTTCCATGCTTTTGGAATATCATAATCTGAATCGTGAATTTGAAACCTATTCGCAAGCTCAGATGCTTATCAGCATGTGTATGGATAATAGAAAACACCTTAACATACCCGATAATTTCGCATTTATTTTACGTTCGGGAGGAGGCAACCTCACCTATAGTGAATTTAAAGTCTCCTTTGCCGTAGCAATAGGCAATGTGAAATATATTGCAATCATTGCTCACAACAAATGCGGCATGGTTAACCTGGTTTCCAAAAAAGCACAATTTATCGATGGACTCGTTGAGAAAGCAGGTTGGAGCAGAGAAAAGGCCGAAGAACATTTCAAGCACTACTCTCCCATGTTCGAGATTGGCAACGAAATAGACTTTGTTTTAAGTGAAGCCAAACGCCTCCGAACTGTATATCCTCAAATCACGGTAGTGCCAATGTACTACAAGGTTGAAGACAACCATTTATACTTAATTACAGAATGATATCCGGGAATTTTTCCGGATTTTTTTTTGCCTCAATTCAGCCTTAAATGGATCAATTGGTGCTCATTAGGTAACAAAGTGTGCACTTTCCGGGACAAAGTGCTTTGACATAAAGAATGTTTGACTAAATTTGCCACCCGATGACTTATTGATCTAACAGATTTGCTTAAAAGCAAAACAAACTAATACCGCTGTAATATGAGTTTAAGAATTATTGTATTAGCAAAACAGGTGCCGGATACCCGAAATGTGGGTAAAGATGCAATGAAAGCCGACGGTACAGTAAACCGTGCCGCTCTTCCTGCCATTTTTAATCCGGAAGATCTGAATGCGCTGGAGCAAGCCTTGCGCTTGAAAGATGCCTATCCCGGCACCACCATTACACTCCTCACCATGGGACCCGGACGAGCTGCCGAGATTATCCGTGAAGGATTGTACCGCGGAGCCGATGGTGGCTATTTGTTGACCGACCGTGCATTTGCCGGAGCCGACACATTGGCTACCTCTTATGCCCTTTCCATGGCTGTCCGGAAAATCAACGAATACGATCTGATACTTTGTGGTCGCCAGGCTATAGATGGCGACACCGCCCAGGTTGGTCCTCAAGTGGCCGAAAAGCTTGGATTAAGTCAGATTACCTACGCTGAAGAAATACAAAAAGTAGAAAACGGTAAAGTAACCGTAAAAAGACGACTGGAACGAGGCGTAGAAATTGTGGAAGGCCAGCTTCCGATCGTTATTACCGTAAACGGAACTGCACCCGATTGCCGTCCGCGTAACGCCAAGTTTTTGCAGAAATATAAACATGCTAAAACTGTTACGGAAAAACAGGAATTGAACGACGATTATACAGGATTATTTGATATGCGCCCCTATCTGAATCTTACAGAATGGAGCGTAGCCGACGTAAAGGCCGATGTTAAAGCCTGTGGATTATCCGGATCACCCACTAAAGTTAAGAAAATTGAAAACGTGGTTTTCCAGGCTAAAGAAAGCAAAACCTTAAGTCCGTCGGATACAGAGATTGAAGAACTGATGATCGAACTAATAGCAAACCATACCATCGGTTGATGCTTCACTTTTAAATGTAAAAAAGATGAATAATTTATTTGTATATTGCGAAATTGAAGACGGCATTGTGGCAGACGTAAGTCTGGAACTACTTACCAAAGGCCGCTCGCTTGCAACCCGTCTGGGTTGTCGTCTGGAGGCAATTGCCGCCGGAACAAAACTTGATGGTATCGGTGCACAGGTATTTCCTTACGGAGTAGACGTACTTCATGTTTTTGATGATCCGCGCCTGTTTCCATACACATCGCTTCCTCACACCTCCATCCTGGTAAATCTATTTACTGAAGAAAAACCGCAAATTGCCCTCATGGGTGCAACCAGCATTGGTCGCGACCTGGGACCTCGTGTTTCTTCGGCCCTTACCAGCGGACTTACAGCCGACTGTACATCACTCGAAATCGGCGATCACGAAGAAAAAAAAGAAAATAAAGTATATAAAGACCTTCTCTACCAAATCCGTCCGGCTTTCGGGGGAAATATCGTAGCATGGATTATCAATCCTGAATGTCGTCCCCAAATGGCAACAGTACGTGAAGGTGTAATGAAAAAAGAAATTCTGAATCCTTCCTATAAAGGCGAAACCATCAAGCACGATGTAAACAAGTATGTAAACGACACAGACTTTGTTGTTAACGTGATTGAGCGTCACATGGAAAAAAGCAAAACAAACATCAAAGGATCTCCCATTATTATTGCCGGCGGCTATGGCGTTGGTTCCAAGGAGAATTTTGAACTGCTTCATAAACTTGCAGCCGTTCTGGGTGGCGAAGTTGGAGCTTCTCGCGCCGCAGTCGATGCCGGATTTACCGACCACGACAGACAAATCGGACAGACTGGAGTAACTGTACGTCCTAAACTTTACATTGCCTGTGGTATCTCCGGTCAGATTCAGCACATAGCAGGTATGCAGGAAAGCGCCATGATCATTTCTATCAATAATGATCCCAACGCTCCTATCAATACCATTGCCGACTATGTAATAAACGGTACAATAGAGGAAGTAATTCCCAAGATGATTAAGTATTATAAGAAGAATTCAAAGTAAACTAGAGTATGGCTAATTTCTATTTAGATAATCCCAGCATGAAGCACCACTTGCATCATCCGCTTATGAAGCGGATTGTGGAGCTTAAGGAACGCAATTACAGAGATAAAGATACTTGCGACTATGCTCCTATCGATTTCGAAGATGCAATGGACAGCTACGAAAAAGTACTGGAGATTGTTGGCGAAATATGCGGAGACATTATTGCCCCCAATGCAGAAAGCGTAGACCACGAAGGCCCTTCTGTAAAAGATGGTCGTGTAACCTATGCCGCAGGAACAAAGCAAAACCTGGACGCCGTAGTTAAAGCCGGACTAATGGGTGTGGCAATGCCACGTCGTTACAACGGATTGAATTTCCCTATTGTTCCCTATATCATGGCTGCCGACTTAGTTTCGCGTGCTGATGCCGGATTCGAAAATCTTTGGGGACTACAAGATTGTGCCGAAACCTTATATGAGTTCGGAAACGAGGAGCAACGACAGAAATATATTCCACGTATCTGCGCTGGCGAAACCATGTCGATGGACTTAACTGAACCCGATGCCGGATCAGACCTTCAATCGGTAATGCTAAAGGCAACCTACAGCGAAAAAGACGGATGCTGGTATCTGAACGGTGTTAAACGTTTTATCACCAACGGCGATTCAGACATCCACCTTGTGCTTGCACGAAGCGAAGACGGAACAAAAGACGGTCGTGGTTTATCGATGTTCATTTACGACAAGAAAAACGGAGGTGTTGATGTTCGTCGTATCGAAAACAAGATGGGTATTAAAGGCTCTCCAACTTGCGAACTTGTTTACAAGAACGCGAAGGCCGAACTTTGTGGAGATCGCAAATTAGGTCTTATCAAATACGTAATGGCTTTGATGAACGGTGCTCGTCTGGGCATTATGGCACAAGCTGTTGGTATCAGTGAAGCAGCATACCGTGAAGGACTTGCTTATGCAAAAGATCGCAAGCAATTTGGCAAGGCAATTATTGAGTTCCCCGCAGTATATGAAATGATTGCCCTTATGCGTGCCAAAGCAGACGCCTCGCGCTCTATGCTCTACGAAACAGCCCGTTTTGTAGATATGTACAAAGCGATGGAAGATGTTGCCAAAGAACGCAAATTAACTCCCGAAGAAAGAACTGAATATAAGTATTATAGCAAACTGGCAGATGCATTCACCCCTATGGGAAAAGGTATGACTACCGAATACGCCAACCAGAATGCCTACGATGCAATTCAAATACACGGTGGTTCCGGGTTTATGAAAGATTATGCCTGCGAGCGTATCTATCGTGATGCACGTATCACCAATATCTACGAGGGAACAACCCAATTACAGGTAGTTGCAGCCATTCGCCACGTAACCACAGGTACTTACCTGAGTCGTATACGCGAATACGAAGCTATTAACTACAAACCTGAGTTGGGCGACCTGAAGAAGAAGCTCATGGCTATGACAGAAACCTACGAAAAGCTTGTAGCTATGGTTCTTGATACAAAAGACAACGAATATCTTGACTTTCAGGCTCGTCGTTTGGTTGAAGCCGGTGCTCATTGCGTTATGGGCTACTTATTACTTCAGGATGCAAACGTTGACGAAACCTATCGTCGTTCAGCTGAAGTCTATATCAATTACGGACAAGCAGAAGTAAATAAAATAAACGGTTACATCAGCAGTTTCGATATGGAAGATCTGGGATACTATAAACAATAGTATTACATCCTATACAAAAGGCTGCTTCCAAATACATGGGGAGCAGCCTTTTTTTATTTACATAATTTCGCTGTAACAAATACAAAAAAAGAGGATATCTATATGGATACCCTCTTTAGTTTTGTCTATATTATTTTTATAAGATCAAATCAAGAACTTTCTTTATCAGAAAGTGCAAGCTATCAGATTAAAATAATTAATAAGACCGTCTAGGAGCTGATTCCTTAGGAGTAGCTTCCTTCAATACCATCTGACGGCCCTGATATTCTGCGCCATTCAGTTCGTTGATAGCGTTTTTCGCTTCCTGATCATTAGGCATTTCAACGAATGCAAAACCTTTTGATCTTCTAGTGTCACGGTCAATGATCAATTTAACTGAATCAACTGTACCGTAGTCTTCCATAACTTCCTTCAAATCCGATTCCTTAACTGAATAGCTAAGATTGCCAATGTAAATGTTCATAAAAATACAATAAAATAATTTAATAAATTAAAACAATTCAGTTAGGAAAAAGATAAATTTCATCAATCAAATACTCTATTTGGTAAAAGAGCGACCTGTAATAAAACAATCTATGCTATCTGTTGTTTGATGATGCAAAAAACCGAAATTATTTTTGATAATCAACTATGTTTTGCCATTTATTTTTCATAAAAAAGCATTTTATTTTCAAAAACCCAAATATTTAACAAATCGGGCTCCAATTTCACATAAAATATAGTTATTCTTCAATCTTTGCATTGGTTACACGTTCAAGCAAAAAGCGGTTTTTGTTCCAATGAAACGGCTTATAACCCGTATTCTTTTTAATCGAATTATTTCGGAATATCAGTCCATCCACTGATTTGGCATAAAGTATAGGAGCATCGAATGTATCAAATTCATTGTCTTCAATTACAATACCGCTATGGAAATACTTTTGCTGCCCTTTCAAGTTCGGAATCTCCGGATAAATTGAAATCACACCATTGGTAAACTGGAACATATTAGTCAGCGCATTCACAAATTTATTCCTCCTTATAACAACATCTTTGCATGCACCAGTCTCAAACCATCCGTTACAATCTCCGCAAAGTAAAATGGCTGTACCCGAAGTATGATCAAACAAGTTATCCTCCACTACAGTTTTTCTGGGTGTGCTAAATAAAGCCCCGCGAGCACGGTTGTTTCGAACCGTATTCCCTGAAAAGATGACCTCGGGAGTCCAAGTAAGATTCTCAATGCCAAAACCACTTTTCTCATTTATATCCGGATGGATCGGCTCATCAAATCTGATGTAAAATTCGCGGGCCCCATGAATCTGATTTTTATCATACGGACGAATCTCTGCGATACGGTTAGTACCGTCAAGCAGTTCCATAGTCTCGGAACGTACAAACTGCACTTCATCGGCTGTTCTGCCCCACTCAAAACCCCAAGACTGATCATGCATATATCTTGCTATTACCGTTTTTTCATCTACCCGGCTTATTACTTTTAAATAAGTACCATGAATATTAATCGCGTCATCCATCATACCCTCATATAAACCATTCTTCGATATAATTGCACCTTTACAGCCCGAAAAGTGGGTTGCATCAGCCTGCGTAGTAAAATATCGCGGATCATTTGGCCCTTTAAGGCAAACATTGAACCGATCCAGTGTAATATTCTCACAAAGCTGAGCCAATAATCCCATTCCTTCAGCATAATGCACTGAAACATTCTCTAAAACAGAATTCACGTTATGAGAAAAGAAAATACCAGGGGTAGGACGATGCCACGTACGCATGGCAATCACCGTTCCAGGAATTAATTTAGCATTCTTCCAGTTTGGGGCATGCAGTAACCGGGGCGATACCTCTACAACACCTTTTGTTGGGCAGCTGATATCACTCGTATTATATACAAGACGTTTTGTTGCCTCTTCGAAGGCAATACCACCAGCAGGTTGTGCAGTCCAACCTTCACCATAAGTTTCAAAAACAGAATCTTTGCTGATGCGATAATTCACCCAGGGAGCCACCTTAAAGGTGATTCCTTTCTCTGGACTATTTTCCACAACCTGTATCTGGGCAATATGGGGATTAGCAAAATCAATGCTGAAATTCTTCAACGTGCAATTTTCGGAGCGTAAAAGGGATAATGGGATCATTCTGCCATGAAAAATAAATTCCGATCCCTGTCCGTCGATGGTAAGATTTTTAAAATCTTCAATCGCTAATCCTACTTTTTTAGGATTAGTCTGATCGTGATTTGAAATGTAATATTCACGAACAGCCGATCCCGATTCAAAAAAATGATATTGTCCGCGAGGAAACTTCAGCACCACATTCGTTCCGTCCTTATAATCTCGTTTAATTTTATCCAGAGCCTTGGCTAAAACAGGAGAAGCATTCTTCTTACTGTCAGCTTTCAATCCGAAACTCGTTATGCTGTAAACACGCTCCTGAGCAACCAATTCGTTGGTAAGAACAAAAAAGAGCAAACCCGCAATAAATAATAGCGTTTTATTCATGATAAATATTAAAATTATTTGTGTTTATCACCCATCTTAGTGATTTATTGCACAAATATATAAAACCTATTTATCTTCTGCTAATAGATATGGCTTTATTACTCATATCTGGTTTGCGATTAAAGACTAATCCAATTTCTCAATCAATATAAAAGGTTTATTATTTTGACTATCAATTGAGTACATTTTGATCTCTAATATAATATACACCATCAAACATATACAACCATCTTCCTTTCTTCTTTTTGATCATAGCCGCTTCAAATTCCTTGTCTCTAAAGCCATCCACAAATCGCAAAGATTCAAAATCGACAAATGCGTATGGAGAATCTCCCGTCTTCTTAGCAATAGCCAATTCAAATGCACCGGGGTCAACCACCTTCCCTTTGTAGTTTAGAGAAGTGAATGCTAATGAATAAAGCTTATTTCTCAATTTATTATAAACACCTTCTGCAGCACATTGATGTATAGAATACATAAGAGAGTCTGCGGGATATATAGTTTGAGAAATATCCTTTACTCCATGATAATTAGCAAGCCAAACTGTAAATCTGTCTTTAGGAAAATGGTCTGTCAACCAAATAATATTTTCTGCCATCTGACTATCCCTATTTCTAAAAGGTAAAGTCGTTATAGTAGGATTATTAGATATGTCAATATTGGTTTCATATATTTTATTACAAGAAAAATTTGTATTTACAATTCTAACCCATTGCAATATAGCCTCAAGGTCAATTGATTTGCCCTCCTTATCAATTATATATAGTGTATAATTGGATATAATGTTAATCATATCAACTAACTCAAGCTGAGCAGATATTGATAGACTGGGAACTGAATTCTTTGTTGGTTCAGCAATGAATTTAAGATAGTAACCCGTTGGCGGAATTAATTCACTAAAAAATGTCAGGAAATAAGTTGTGCATATCATTGATTATTAGTATTTTAATGGTGATCAAACTATTAATATACAGCTCAATTATGCACAACTTATATGCAAT
>NZ_JBFWMI010000077.1:0-15603 GCF_050251695.1 Macellibacteroides sp. | reverse complement strand
CCTATCCAGTACTTTGGTCCAACTGAAGTATGCGACGAGCCTACAAAAACATTGCAATTGGAATTGGCAAAGTAATTTGTATACGGTGCAAATAAAATAGAAAGGGCTTCCTGTAAAGGAGGCCCTTTTTTGATTCTACCTATTTAATAATGAACTTCTTTGTTGTTTGATTACCCGATCGGTCCAGAGCCGATAGGATATAAGCTCCTTTTGGATAATCTGCAATGGAAAAGGTGTGGTTGCCTGGTTCATCTATATTTTGTGTGGCCAGACAGTTTCCTTGCATAGAGAGTATTCGCAAAAAGGCAGGTTTTTTGCTCTGCACATGTAATACGTCATTTGCCGGATTAGGGAAAATATGAAAATCGGAATCAGAGTTAGAATCAATATTAATCCCAGTCTGTAATGCACCTTCAAGTACAAGCGTGTTTACGGAAAGAGGGAGAAGTGACAGTATGTATTCACCCTCTTGTGCTGTTGCGGCAGATTCTTTAACCGCATTCATTTCCCGCGACACGAAGGTTTCGGTCAGCCGGGGCAGATTACTTAACGTATAAAGCGGTTGTGAACTTCCGGAAGGGATGAAGCTGCCGAATCGTACCCTAACTTTCAGGGTCTCTGTTTCGGAACGGTTTACCAGCTGAACGGAGAGAGAATCGCCTCCGGAATTAATGGTGGCATAGGCCGATACCAATTCTTCCCGGCTTGATTCGGCCGGGATGGATAGTTTTTTATTGTACCGGGTGTTCAAATGTAGTACCTCATACATACCTGGCTTCCAGTCCCACGGGGTAAACAGCGTAACACCGTGTTTCATAAATTCGCCTAAATGGGAAGCATACCAGACTGCGGTAACGTTGGCATTGGATGACTGGATGCCTGTTTCGCATAAACCCAGACCGATTCCATGATTTTCTCCAAAATAGGTGGTAAGCCACTGGTTGCAACGGGCAAAGATATATTCTTGTGTAAGGCTGTTGTCCCATCCTCCTTTCAAGGTTTTAATACCGTTGGCTCCGGGATAAACATAGGTTTCGTCAAAGAAGATACGATGCAGCTGCAGAATCTGCCCGACCTCTGTTTCGGAGGGATAAAAGTGAATGCTAAGAACATCAAGCAACCGGAGCCCTGTCTTCTTCTCTTCTTCAGCACATCTTTTGATGAAATATTCAAGCCAACAATAATGTACTCCGTCAATTTTTGTATCCTGAGCATACTTGAACCATTGCCATTCGTTGGCCGTTACCGGACCAACCAACCGGATATCCGGGTCGGCGAGCCGGGCTTTCTTGGCAACTTCAAAATAACGCTGCATAAACTCGTCGGCACTACATTGAACCGGCATGATATCGTCGTGGGTACCATTCCAGATTTCGGGTTCGTTGTCCATGCTCCAGAAGCGGGTCTGTTCCTTGTTGATTCCTTTGGTTTTGTACCAGTAATCCAGTATGGCAACCGTAGAATCGGCGTTCCACTGCTGAAGATATAGATCGGGATTACCCTCTTTGGCGGCTTTATTACCTCCTCCGGCATCAGGTATTCCTCCTCCGGCAAGGTTCTGACTTACTCCGCTCCACCAGGCAGAGCGGTTATAATCCCAGTCGTTAAAATTAGAGGTGGAGACAGAGGCCGATTTGCCGATGAGTTGAAAGCCCCACATACTTTGCACCTGTGGTAACCGCCGGGTGAGCGACTCCATTGCATAATCCCAGTCGACTGTATATACATTGTTATACCAGTCCGGGTGGCTGGTTATTTTCTTACGCCAGTTGTACTTGGTAAGATTATTGCCTCCGCATGAGCGGATCAGGGTGACTCCGGCATCTTCCGTCTGTTTCCAGACAGCCTCGCTAACGGGTTGGGAGGGGTTTGTAGACAGCACATTGTTCATGCCATAGATATAAGGGGAAACAGGCGTGGGTGGTGCACCGGCACGGATATTGATAAGCACCTCTTCTTGTGCCCACGCGAACGAAAAGGGCAATAACAACATTGCCCAAATGGATTTTCTCATTTGATAATACAAATCTGGTTTTTACTCATTTTACTCGCAACAAATGTAGGATTATTCTTCAAATAATTCCGTATCTTTGACTCGATAAACAAAATAAAACCATTGCTATGTTTTCAGGAATTATTGAAGAAGCAGCACAGGTTGTTGCCTTGCAAACAGACAAAGGAAACCTGCACCTTACATTGAAGTGCTCGTTTGTGAACGAATTGAAAATTGACCAGAGTGTGGCGCACAACGGCGTTTGCCTTACAGTGGTGAGCCTTACGGACGACACCTATACGGTTACTGCTATAAAAGAGACACTTGAACGCTCCAACCTGGGAAAACTTGCCGTTGGAGATAAGGTGAACCTGGAACGCAGTATGATTATGAACGGCCGGTTGGATGGTCATATCGTTCAGGGACATGTGGATCAGACGGCTGTGTGTACCGATGTGAAGGAGGCAGATGGAAGCTGGTACTATACCTTCGAATATGCTTTCGACAAGGAGATGGCACAACAGGGATATATGACGGTTGAGAAAGGATCGGTTTGTGTGAATGGTGTAAGCCTTACGGTTTGCAATTCGCAGGCTAACAGTTTTCAGGTGGCTATCATTCCTTATACACACGACTTTACAAACTTCGGTCAGATTGTGAAGGGAACGGTTGTGAATCTGGAATTCGATATCGTTGGCAAGTACATCAGTAAGATGATGCAATTTAAATAAAGACGGGCTGATGAGAGACTTTCTTTCTTTGGCTTTGCAACGTCAGAGCGACCGGGCTTTCGATGCCACACGTCCTGTGGAAAAAGAAAAGCTGGAACGCATACTGGAAGCTGCCCGTATGGCACCTTCTGCATGCAATGCCCAGCCCTGGCATTTTATCGTGGTAGATGATCCGGAACTAAAAAACCAGGTGGCCGATGCTACTTCAAGTAAGTTGATCGGGATCAACCATTTTACCAAGCAGGCTCCGGTACATATTGTAGTGGTAGAGGAAAGTGTAAATCTTTCATCGGGTTTCGGCAGTCTGGTCAAGGATAAGAAGTTTGCCCATGTGGATATTGGTATCACAGCTGCCCACCTTTGCCTGGCGGCCGAAGATGAAGGATTAGGAACCTGCATAATCGGTTGGTTTAACGAATCCAAGGTACGTAAACTGCTGAATATTCCTTCGGGTAAACGTGTTTTGCTTGATATCGTGGTAGGATATTCGCTACAGCCCGACAGACCGAAAAAACGCAAAGAGAAGGATAAAGTAATCTCATTCAACTCATACGAATAAAAAGGGCGGGCGGATTTATACTCCGCCCTTTCTTTTTATCAGTTAAATGTTACATCGCCCTTTTAATAAAGAAATAAAAAGAGTAATTTTGATCCCCCAAAAGATTTAGAAATGGCAGATAGCAATAAGAATACAGGAAGAGGAAGACAAAAAGCAGCCCCGATACCCGATATGGGACGTTTACAACCCCAGGCAAAAGAGCTTGAAGAGGCTGTTTTGGGTGCGTTGATGCTGGAAAAGGATGCCTATTCCATCATCAGTGAAATATTGAAACCCGAGTGCTTTTATGAAAAGTCGCACGAGATGATTTTTTCAGCGATAGTAGACTTAGTTGCCAGTCAGCGGCCGGTCGACATGCTTACAGTAACGGAACAGCTTAAAAAGCGGGGTGAGCTGGATCTTGTAGGCGGACCTTTTTATATTTCGCAGCTTACCAGCAAAGTGGCAAGTAGTGCACATATCGAATACCACGCACGTATCATTGCTCAGAAATACCTGGCTCGCGAACTGATCAGCTTTACGGCACAGGTGCAAGGCAAAGCCTTTGATGAGACGATAGACGTGGAAGATCTGATGCAGGAGGCCGAAGGAAAGCTTTTCGAAATATCTCAGCGTAACGTAAAGAAGGATGTTACCCAAATCAATCCCGTGATAAAGGATGCGTTGGACATGCTTCAGAAAGCAGCCAACCAGAAAGAGGGTCTGAGTGGTCTGCGTACCGGATTCAATGCCTTGGATAAGATTACTTCCGGTTGGCAGAATTCCGACCTTGTTATTATCGCCGCCCGTCCTGCGATGGGTAAAACAGCCTTTGTTCTTTCTATGGCAAAGAATATGGCTGTAAACTTCAATATTCCTGTTGCCTTGTTTTCGCTTGAAATGAGCAACGTTCAGCTGGTGAATCGTATGATTGTGAACGTTTGTGAGATACCGGGTGAAAAGATCAAAAGCGGACGACTGGAAAGTTACGAGTGGGAGCAGCTCGACTTTAAAATCAAGGAATTGTATGATGCTCCGGTGTATGTGGATGATACGCCCAGTTTGTCGGTCTTCGAACTCCGTACCAAAGCCCGTCGCCTGGTTCGCGAACATGGAATAAAGATTCTGATTATTGACTACCTTCAGCTGATGAATGCAAGCGGTATGAACTTTGGAAGCCGCGAGCAGGAGGTGAGTATGATCTCGCGTTCGCTTAAAGGATTGGCCAAGGAGTTGAATATCCCCATTATTGCCCTTTCTCAGTTGAACCGTGGTGTGGAAAACCGTCAGGGTGCAGAAGGTAAACGTCCGCAGTTGGCCGACTTACGTGAGTCCGGTGCCATCGAGCAGGATGCGGATATGGTTTGCTTTATTCACCGCCCCGAATATTATAAAATTACGGAAGATGAGCGGGGTAACTCTCTGATCGGTCTGGCCGAGATTATTGTGGCCAAGCATCGTAACGGTGCCACAGGAGATGTACGTCTGCGTTTCAAAAGCGAGTTTGCCAAGTTTATGAATGTGGATGAAGACGTGTCGATCCGCGAATTCAGCTCCGGTATGAATGGCGATATGAACGGAATTCCTCCTATTCCTCCTGCCGGAAACGATTTCTTATCA
The DNA here is from genome assembly GCF_050251695.1 of Macellibacteroides sp. NCBI lineage: Bacteria > Pseudomonadati > Bacteroidota > Bacteroidia > Bacteroidales > Porphyromonadaceae > Macellibacteroides > Macellibacteroides sp. The sequence continues at coordinate 10,721 of NZ_JBFWMI010000077.1, read as the reverse complement.
GCCGGAGTAAACAACGAAATGCCTTTCTAAAGGTATTTCGTTCCTAAAAAATGGGAGAGGCTATTCGCAATTCCTCAATTTGTTTTTATCCAGAATGGTTATGGTCCGGGCACTTGCAGTAAGGATGCCCTCATCCTCCAGTTCCGAAATGGAGCAGGCCAGCGATTGTCTGCTTACGCCAAACTTCTCCGACAATTCCTGACGCGATTCCTTTATGCGTACTTTCAGTGTATTGTCTTGTGCCATAGAGGCGGAAAGCAGATAGGCGGCTATCTTACCGCGTAAGGTTTTAAGCGACAGGAACCGTATCTTTTCACTTAAAAAGCGGTTGATGTCTGATATGGAGCGGATAAAGTTCAATAAAAGCTTCTCGTTGCTTTGCATGGCTTTTAGAAAGGTGGAACGACTGACGGAGAATAGTACAACCTCCTTTTCAATAAGAACGTTTACCGGATACACGTTGTGCGTAGCAAACAGGATAGCCGGAGCAACCACCCGCCCGGGACCAATTTTATCGATCTGAACAAATTTGCCGGATGATGCAACCATACGGGCAATCAGGTTACCGCTGATCACCACCATCAGATCTTTACATCGGTCGCCGCTGAGGGCCAGAATGTCATCCTTGTTATACCGGTTTATCTTGTAATAAAGATTGTCCAACAGTCCGGTCAGCTCCTGAGTTGTAAAGCCTGCAAAAAGATCTGACTGCAATAATGTGTTTATTTCTTTCTCGTCCATTTTGTTGATTCCTGTTAAAAACCAAAATAATTTCATCAATGTAACATATGTTACTGTTTCAGGGTTCATAATAATCGAACTTTGTATCAACAAAATAGAATTCGTACCCATAAAATTCAGACATATGAAAGAGTATAAAAGCATGTCGGTAGGACAGATCGTGGCAGATCGTTTCGATAACGCCACCGTGTTTAAAAAATATGGAATTGATTTTTGCTGCGGAGGCGAGATCTCATTCGCCAAAGCCTGTGAAAAGGCGGGTGTAAGCATGGATGTTTTAATTCGGGAGATGGAACAACAAGGAGCTTCGACATCCGAAAGCATCGATTTTAAGAGCTGGCCTCTGGATTTGTTGGTCGACTATGTATTGAAAATCCATCACCGTGGAATTCGCGAGAAAGGTCCCCGGATATTCGAGTTACTCAATAAGGTAGCCAATGTACACGGCGACAATCATCCCGAACTGTTGGAAGTGAAGCATCATTTCTACGAATCGCTGGTTGATTTAAACCAACACCTCGAAAAAGAAGAACAGGTATTGTTCCCTTATATTTATGAGATGGCCGAGGCTAAATTAAACAACCAGCCTCAGGTTGATTTTCATTGTGGCAGTGTGGAATATCCTATATCAGCCATGATGGGAGAGCACGATGCAGAGGGAGAGAGATACCGTCTGATCGCCTCGCTTACCAACAACTATACAGCTCCTGCCGATGCATGCGGCAGTTACCGTCTGCTATTGCAGATGCTGCAACAATTTGAAACAGATTTACATACGCATATACACGTGGAAAACAATATTATTTTTCCACGGGCAATTGAACTTGAGAAGGGTTTTTGATTTTGGTTTTTTGAGTATTAAAGGGTGGTTAGAAGACAGATAATGAAATTCATTATCTGGGGTATCTGTAGTCAGACCGGTTAACCGGTTCACTACAGATACTTTATTTTATGCAGGTTTATACATTGGTTTTATCCCTTTCGTCGCTTTCGGCACCTAAAAGTAACTTCTTATAGCTTACATCTACGCCAAAAGCTCCCAAAGGTGCGGTAATCAGGATGGCAAGCACCGCCACAGTGAGCACAATCTTCCCGCACGATAGTCCCAAGGCAAGCGGAATGGAACCAATCGCCGCCTGTACGGTGGCCTTTGGCATATAGGCAATCATACAGAAGATACGTTCTTTGGTGGTGAGAGGCGTTTTCAGTAAACTTACATACACTCCGGCAAGGCGGAAAATCAGCACGCCAAAGATAAGCAGTACGGCTGCAAAGCCTGCCGCAACTGCATATTTAATATCTACAGTGGCACCTACAAGTACGAAAAGTAAAATCTCCGCACCTACCCATAATTTATTGAACTTGGCCGATAAACGCTGGGCTAAGATTCGATAGGTCTTTAATAATGTGGCACTCATGCCCATAACGGCCAACAATCCCGACAGGGGTACAATTCCTTTTAGCTGTTTTTCGAGGGCAACAAACAGAAAGGATATACTTAACAGAATAAGAACTTTGATAGAGTCTCTTAAATGAAACCGTTTGAAATAGACACTCAGCAACAGCCCGAACAATACACCTGTTGCCAGACCGGTACTAATGGCGACGGGAATTTCGATGAAGCTGGTTGCAGATACTTCTCCTCCCGATAGCAAACCGGTAAAGGCTGTGAATAAAACAATTACAAAGACATCATCCACCGAAGCGCCTGCCATGATAAGTTGCGGTATGCTTTTCTTCGTGCCTATTTTGTTTTCCATCAGGAACAACATTTTGGGTACGATAACAGCCGGCGATACGGCTGCAATAACCGTTCCCAGCAATGCTGCTTCCAATACAGATATTCCCAGAAGGGTAGGAGCCAGCAATATCATTCCGGCAATCTCGAAACAGGCAGGAACAAAACACATCAGGAATGCCGGTCGGCCTACCTTTTTCAAATCATCCAGATCCAATGCCAGTCCGGCGCGGGTAAGAATAATAACAAGTGCAAGCTGGCGTAAATCGGCTGAGATGGAAAGAATGGACGGACTAAGTAGATTAAGTACATACGGTCCGAGTATAATTCCGGTAAACAACATACCCAGTAAAGCCGGAAGTTTTAATTTGGAAAAAATGTAGCCCAGAGACAGGCCCAATAAAAAGATGTAAGCTAAACTTGTCAACATAGCAAATGCTCTCTATTTAGAGTTAGGTAGGTATCATCAGCCTTTTGGGCGGTTTCGGGCAGATTCCATTGCCAAATTTTCTGCAAAAGTAGTCGTATTTTTTAATGTAGCCAACAGGTTCGGAAAATTAAAACACTATCTTTGCAAAATAACGTTGCAATTGAAATTATATAATGATGAAGATTGATGTGTGTTTTACACCCGCCTTGTATCCCTTCTACCATACTGCTGACGCCGTTGTGGTGGTGGTCGATATTTTCAGGGCAACAACCACCATGTGTGCCGCCTTCGAGAATGGCGTGCAAAGCATGCGTCCGGTGGCAACACTTGGCGAAGCACGTGCCTATAAATGGCAAGGCTGGCTGGTAGGTGCGGAACGTAATGTAAAGCGTTGCGAGTTTGCCGATTTTGGAAATTCTCCTTTCGATTACCCTACCGATAAGGTCCTGAATAAAAAAATTATATTTACAACCACCAACGGTACCCGAGCCATAACAACAGCCTCCGAAGCCTACCGGGTGGCTGTTGGCGCATTTAGCAACCTGGCTGCGGTAACAAAATATTGTCTGCACCATAAACACAATGTGATTGTACTCTGTGCAGGATACAATGATCGGTTTAACATAGAAGACTCTTTGTTTGGAGGAGCCCTGGTTTCGTCGCTGTTGGAAACGGGCGAATTTGAAACCGGATCGGATGCTGCCGTGGTTGCATACGAAATGTGGCAGAGTCAGAAAGACGATATGATCGGCTTTATCAACCGTTCGGAGCATATCTGGCGATTGAGGGCAAACGGACTGGAAGATTCGGTTCCCTTCTGCCTTACTCTTAACACTACTCAGAAAGTTCCCGAGCTGGTGATGCTGGGTGGTGTACTGGAGCTTTTTCCGGCCTCCTTTTAATGCTGGTTTTTCTTTTTACTAAAATACTAACATACTAAATTCTTTATAAGGATGAACACAACTACAGATAAAATTCGTTTTGGAGTAGTCGGTACCAATTTTATTACTGACTGGGTGATTGCCGGAGCACGACAAGACAGTCGGTTCGAGCTGGTGGCCATATGTTCCCGTAAAGAAGAAACCGGACTTGCTTTTGCAAAAAAGCATGGGATTCCCTATACATTTACTTCCCTCGAAGAGATGGTGACGGGGTCGTTGGTGGATGCAGTCTACATAGCATCGCCCAATTACAAACATGCGGAGCAGGCTATGTTGTGTATGCGACATGGTAAACATGTACTCTGCGAGAAAGCATTTGCTTCCAATGCTCACGAGGTGAGACAGATGATTGCGGCTGCAAAAAGTAACCATGTCGTATTGATGGAGGCAATGAAGCCCACGCTTACACCTAATTTTCTGGCAGTAAAGAACAATCTTGAAAAGATTGGGAAGGTGAGGCGTTATTTTTCATGCTATTGCCAGTATTCGTCAAGATACGATAAATTTAAAGAGGGTATTGTACTGAATGCCTTCAAACCCGATATGTCTAATGGAGCCCTGGTGGATATTGGTGTATATACGATTTATCCCATGGTTGTATTGTTTGGCAGACCTAAATCAATTACGGCAAACGGGATAAAGTTGTCGTCGGGTGTGGACGGACAAGGAGTGGTTTCCTTCGAATACGATGGTATGAATGCCACGGTGCTCTATTCCAAAATAGCTAATTCGTCTCTACCTACCGAAATTCAGGGAGAAGAGGGTAATATTACCCTGGATAGGATAAACATTATAGGAGATGTAACGTTATCGTATCGTTCCGGTAATAAGGAGGTGCTTACCCAACCCGATCTGAAAGACGATTATTACTATGAAATATGCGAATTTATCAATGTGATCTGTTCCGGGAAGATGGAATCGGACGTAAATAGCCATTCGCATTCGCTTATCACCATGGAGATTATGGACGAAATCCGCCGTCAGCTTGGGGTGGTTTATCCGGCCGACCGGATTAAGTAGCCGTTGCACCTGTAATGTAATCGTCATATTTGTTGCATGGAATGTGACAACTTGTACACATAATTGAAATATCGGGCCTCTACTTTTGCATCGTAATCAAATTGGATGATGTTAAAAGTATGAAGACGATACGTAACAGGCTACTATTACTCCTTGCCGGAGTGTTTCTTTCTCTCACAATCAATGCGCAGACGGGTGTTATTTGCGGAAATGTTTCGGATGCAAAATTAAACGAACCTCTTATTGGTGCTTCTGTTGTTATCAGCGGAACAACAACGGGGGTGGTTACGGATTTAGATGGTAATTTCCGTATCGAAAATGTTACTCCCGGAACGTATGCTGTTTCTGTTTCTTATGTGTCATACCAGACACAGGTTATTCCTTCCGTGAAAGTGGTTGCCCGTCAGGAGGCGGTTGTGAATGTAAAATTGTCGGATGCCGACTTACAATTACAAAATGTGGTGGTGGTTGCCCAACGTAAGCTGGGGACTGAAATGGCTGTGCTTAATACGGTGCGGAACAGTCTGCCGGTTATGAACGGAATCTCCTCGCAGCAGATTGCAAAGACACAAGACAGCGATGCAGCCGAGGTATTGAGACGTATACCGGGTATCACCATTATTGACGACCGGTTTATTGTTGTAAGGGGTTTGGCCCAAAGGTATAACAGCGTATGGCTGAATAATGCGACCACTCCTTCCAGTGAAACAGACAGCAGGGCCTTTTCTTTTGATGTGCTGCCCTCGTCACTTATTGATAACATGATGGTGTATAAATCGCCTTCTCCCGAATTACCGGCCGATTTTGCCGGTGGATTTGTGAGGGTGATGACCAAAAATATTCCGGATGGAAACAGTTACTCGTTTCAATATCAGGCCGGATTCAATACCAATGCTTCTTTTAAAACGTTTAAGCTGACCAACCGGTTGGGCGCCGATTTCTTTGGGTTCGGTGCAGGAGGACGTATGCTTCCCGGAAATGCTCCGGCGCATCTTAACGATGTCTCTCCGGAAACGGCTGCAGCTTTCACCAAACAAATCAACCAACGTTGGGGGGTGAAGACTTTCACCGCACTGCCCGAACAGAAGCTGTCGTTTACCATGAACCGTAGTTTCAATATGGGCGATATGCGTATCGGGAATGTTACCTCCGTAAACTACAGTACGGGATACGATTATTATGAGATGGAGAATAACCGTTATCAGTCGTACGACATGGTTAATAACACTTCTCGTTACGACAACCATTACTTCGACGAAGCATACAAAAATACAACCAAGCTGGGAGCCTTGTTCAACTGGTCGCTGCTGGCGGGTAATTCAAAATATGAATTCAGGAATTTCTTTAACCAACGAGGAACCTCTTCTTTAATTCAGCGCGAGGGTACCGATTATTATTCTGATTTGGATGTTCGCTACTGGGAGTCGTTGTATACGGGCAGAACTACCTACAGCGGTCAGCTTAGCGGCGAACACCGGTTTGCCGAGGATGTAAATAAACTGGACTGGACAGTCGGTTACAGTTACGCCAATTACAATGAACCCGACAGAAAGGATGTGTATTCGAAACGTAACCCGGATGGAAGCGCGATGCCTTATCGGGTGGACGAGGCCAAGCGTTATTACCAGGAGCTGAACGACAACGGTTTTTCTGCCGGTACGAATTACGAACACAAACTGAAGGTGAACGATCTGTTTTCGCCGGTTATTTACGGGGGACTGTACGGCGAATACAAAACACGTGATTTTAAGGCTCGCCGGTTTGGATACAATATGTTGGGTAACGGATACGACCGGAACGCCGACTGGGAGTACAGTCATCTGTTTACAAGTTCCAACATGGGGGCAGATAAGATTTATATGATTGAGAATACCAATAAGAGTGACTCTTATACTTCTGATAATTTTCTTGGCGCAGGTTATGTGTCAGCCCGACTTAACTATGGAGAGAAGCTGAATGCCAATGTGGGTGTGCGGGTGGAATATTATAACCTGAAACTGGATGGCTACGAGCCCGACGGTGTTAAGCCTGTAAATCTGGATCAGAGTACAACCGACCTTTTCCCTTCGGTAAACGTGAGCTATAACTTTAACGAAAAGCATCAATTGCGTCTGGCTTACGGACGTTCGGTAAACCGTGCCGAATTTCGCGAGATCGTTCCCTATGTTTATTACGATTTTGAACGTTTTGCCAATATCTCTGGAAATGCCCAACTGAAAAATGCCTATGCAAATAATTTGGATATCCGTTACGAGTTTTATCCTTCGGCCGGCGAAACGGTCAGTCTGGGTGGTTTCTATAAAGGGTTTAATGATCCTATCGAGCAGACTTATCACGAGGCTGGATCGGGTGTGCAGTATACATTCATGAATGCCGACCGCTCCGAGGCACTGGGACTGGAGCTGGATGTAAAGAAGCAGCTTGATTTTATCGGGTTGAAAGACCTGAGCTTTGTCTTCAACGGAGCTATCATCCATAGCAAGGTCTATTTCGAGGAGGGCTCTTTCGAGCGCAACCGACCCATGCAGGGACAGTCTCCTTACCTTATCAACACCGGTCTTTTCTATCAGAACGACAACAGCGGACTATCGGCATCGGTATTGTTCAACCGTATCGGTAAACGAATCGAAACGGTGGGTATACCTAAGCAAAACCCTAACGACGATATTCCGGATGTTTACGAGATGCCCCGTAACTCACTGGACCTTAGCTTTTCAAAGAAGATTGGCAAGATGGTTGAGATTAAAGGGGGAGTAAAGGATCTGCTTAATGCAAAGATCACCTATAATCAATTTTTAGATATAACCGACCCTGCAGGAAATACGCAGACTGTTAATCAGCTTATTCGCTCATACAGACCGGGTGTTACTCTGAATGTGGGTGTTTCTGTAAAATTTTAAAATGAATTTCCTATACAAATTTAATTAGTTTATGAGTATGAACAGATTGTTATTAAAAGGAATGGCTTCAATATTTATGATGGCCACTTTATTTGGGAATGTTTCGTGTAGTGATTCGGACGAAGAACCAATCGCTGTTGCCGTAACGGGCGTTAAGGTAGATAAGGAATCGGTTGCTATTAAACCGGATGCCGAAGTAACCCTGGTTGCTACGATCACTCCGTCGGATGCTGCCAATAAGGAGGTTAGCTGGACATCTTCAAATACCGGTGTGGCGTTGGTCGATAATACAGGGAAAGTGAAAGGTGTGGCCGAGGGTGAAGCTACGGTAACCGTAAAAACGGCTGATGGCTCTTTCGCAGCTTCAACAAAGGTTACAGTTGATATAAATGCAGGTGAAACCGGTAAGGCTGTGGTTCTTAGCGGCGAAATTAAGGAAAATATTACCCTCCGCAGTATAGACCAGAACTTATTGAGAGGTTTTGTATACGTTACCAGTGGTGCTACCATTACCATACAGCCGGGTACGGTGGTGAAGGGTGAAAAGAGCAGCAAGGGTACCTTGATTGTTGAGCCGGGTGGAAAGATTATTGCCGAAGGGAAAGCCAATGCTCCGATTGTATTTACTTCAGATCAGCCTAAGGGTTCTCGTAACTATGGCGACTGGGGTGGTATTGTTCTGGCTGGTAAAGCTCCGGTAAACACAGGTACCAATCCGCAGATTGAAGGTGGTCCGCGTACTACTTACGGGGGTACAGTGGCCGACGATAATTCGGGTATTCTTAAGTATGTGCGTATTGAGTTCCCTGGTTTTCCATTGGAACCTAACAAAGAGTTGAACGGTCTTACCATGGGTGGGGTTGGTAGTGGTACTACCATCGAATATGTACAGGTATCTTATTGTGGCGACGATTCATTCGAATGGTTTGGTGGTAAGGTGAATGCCAAGCACCTGATTGCTTATAAGGGTTGGGATGATGAGTTTGATACGGATTATGGTTACCAGGGTAAGCTTCAGTTCCTGCTGGGTGTTCGCGACCGTGACCGTGCCGATACTTCTAAGTCCAACGGTTTTGAATCTGATAACGATGCTTCCGGTTCAGGTAACTCACCACTTACAACTCCCGTGTTCTCTAACGTAACCTTGATTGGTCCGTTGTATGGCAACTCGGTTGGTAAAGCTGATGCCGAAATTCTATATAATACAACCGATGCAGCTAACGGAGCAAAGGGTGGTCAGTATCAATGTGCAATGCATATCCGCCGTAATTCGGCTCTGCAGGTTCACAATTCCGTATTTACCGGATGGCCTTATGGCTTGTTCCTTGATAAAGCCAACAGTGCGGCTGCTGTGAAAAACGTAGTATTTGCCGGTATGTGGAAAGAGGCTAAGGATGATGCCAGTGCTTCTTATTTCTTAACTGCAGGCTTGGGTAACAGCTCTTTTGCTTCTACAAACGATGTGATTAAGACAAACGGTCTTTATTCGTCGGTAGATGCAGCCAAAGTTGCAGGAGCAAGCTTTACGGATGCTGCCATCAGCGATTCATTCTTCACCAAAGTTAATTACAAAGGTGCGTTCGACGGCACAAACGATTGGACTGCAGGTTGGGCCAACTGGGATCCACAGAATACAGATTATTAATTGAGATACAGAAGAAGGCAGTTGGTTGCAGTGTCTTTTATACGAGACCTGAGGCCTGCTGCCTTTTCCCGCAGATAAAAATAAAGGTTCGTTTTACCTTACGCATACAGATATGATAAAGAATTTAATGATAACATCGGCCTTATTGATGGGAGGGAGTACCTATGCTTTTGCACAGGACTTGTTTCTGAATGAAGGTCAGTATTATACCGACGAAACGCAGACTACCTTGTATACAGGAAGATATACCGAGTTTTACGAAGATGGCATGCTTAAGATGGAGCTGCAGCTGGAAGACGGTCGTCCGCAAGGTACATACGTGGTTTACTATCCTGATGGTAAGATTGCCGAAGTGAGGGCATATTACAAGGGGCAGTTTCATGGAACATGGCGCACTTATAATGAGGCTGGCGATTTGGTGGCCGAGGCTAATTACCGCGACGGACTAAAAGACGGTCCCTGGAAGGTATGGAATGATCATGGAGTGTTGCGCTTTGAAATGTTTTACGACAAAGGTCGCAAGTCAGGTATCTGGCGTACCTGGGATGATGATGGTAAGTTGCTGACCGAACAAAAGCAGGATTAAGGAATTGTTCTTTAATCTTTAGCCGTAACCCGGTTATGAATAAAGATTAAAGATACCGGATACATAGCTTGCGCCCATGGGGCCGATAAATTAGGCCCATGGGCGCATTTTATCGCCTCCATGGGCGCAATATTTTAACCAAGGTACTTTTAAGCTTAATATCCCCAACTTTCAGGCTTAATAGTGGATACTTCCGGATTTAAAAAAAGGTATCTCATTCGTTGAGACACCTTCTGTATGTTTATTTGTTATGGTAATCTTACGGATAATCTTATTCATTGTCGGTATCGAAGTCGAAATCGAAATCAAAATCGTCCATAGCATCGGGTCCGGCAAACTGTTCCAGCTCCCTGCGGTCCTTCTTAGTTGGGCGACCCATACCTTTAGCTCGATCTACAAACCCGGAAATTCTGTTCAGTTCCAGAATCTCGTACTGATCGGCGGTGGTTACATTTTCCAGATACTGTGGAACCATTTTGGCACCCATCCGTCTTTCTGTTACCTCAAGCACTTTAAAAGAGTAGGTGATAGGGGGCTTGCGTACCTGAATTACATCTCCCACTTTAATCATTCGGGAAGCCTTTACATTTACCCCCTGAATCATTACTCTGTTCTTTTTACATGCTTCTGCAGCGATGGTACGTGTTTTGAAGATACGGGTGGCCCACATCCATTTATCAATCCTTACCTCTGCCATATCCTATGTTTATTTATTGTTGT
>NZ_JBFWMI010000076.1:0-15986 GCF_050251695.1 Macellibacteroides sp. | reverse complement strand
AGGGTTTGGCTGCCCGCGAATTTTCGGGTATGCCGTGCAGGTATTTGTTTGTAAGCAGTCCCTGTGCCAGGGATGAGAAGGCGATGAGTCCTACGCCGTGTTGCTTGCCTACCTCCAGTACTTCGGGTTCTACGTCGCGCACAAGCATGCTGTATTTGCACTGATGCAATAAACAGGGGGTGTTGTGGGCCGAGAGGTATTTGTAGGCTTCGGCAGCCTTGTCGGCAGGATAGTTTGAGATGGCGGTGTAAAGGGCTTTGCCTTGCTTTACGATATCTACCAACGCCTGCATGGTCTCTTCAAGCGGCGTGTTGGGATCGTACCGGTGACTGTAAAATACATCGAAGTATTCGAGGCCGGTGCGCTTGAGGCTTTGATCGATGCTGGCATGCAGGTACTTGCGGGATCCCCATTCGCCGTATGGGCCGGGCCACATCAGATAGCCTGCTTTGGAAGAGATGATCAGCTCGTCGCGGTATCCCTGCAGTTGTTTCTTGAATATTTTACCGAAATTGCTTTCTGCCGATCCGGGAGGGGGACCGTAGTTGTTGGCAATATCGATGTGGGTGATTCCATGGTCGAAGGCGTAAAGGATCATCTTTTCTGCCTCTTCCTGGTTGTCTATGTCGCCAAAATTATGCCACAGGCCCAATGAGATGGCCGGAAGTATAATGCCCGATCGTCCGCAACGGTTGTATTTCATACCATTTGTGTAGCGGTCTGCTGCTGCTGTGTAGTCCATAGAAGATAGGTATTAATGGTTTTTGTATTGGTTTATCAGACGAAAGTACAAACAAAAAAAATAGCAGCCAAAGATCATTCCGATTCTTTGGCTGCTGCAATGCATATTGTTACGATAACAGGGTTTGTTCTGCTTCGTGTATCTTGCTGAATGAGAACCCGTCTATAACCTGCTGCATGAGTGCAGATATAGGGTCGTTGCACAGGTTGCCGATGCTGCCTTCGTGGGTGTGACTTACAGCTTTCTGCGGTGTGAACCGTCCGGCTTCAATCTCGAGGCCCACCTGTTTGTAGGCATCGCGGAAGGGTACGCCTGTAAGAACCAGCCGGTTTACCTCTTCCACACTGAAGATGAGCGAATATTTATCGTCGTTCAGAATGGTTTCGTTTACCTTTACCTCCTGCATCATCAGGGTAACCATACGCAGACAGTCTTTCAGTTCGTCGAATGCCGGCAGGAACACCTCCTTGATAATTTGAAGATCGCGGAAGTAACCAGACGGCAGGTTGTTGCTGATAAGCGTGATTTGCTGCGGCAACGCCTGAATCTTATTACATTTGGCCCGCGTGAGCTCGAACACATCCGGATTCTTTTTATGGGGCATGATGCTGGATCCGGTAGTAAACTGATCGGGCAATTTGATGAATCCGAAATTCTGACTGTTAAACATACAGGCATCGAAGGCCAGTTTGGACAGGGTGGCGGCTATTCCCGCAAGGGCGAAGGCCACGGTGCGTTCCATTTTGCCACGTCCCATCTGGGCATATACCACGTTGTAGTCCAGCGAGTCGAATCCAAGCAGATCGGTGGTAAGCTGACGGTTTAACGGGAACGATGAGCCATATCCTGCTGCCGATCCCAGGGGATTGCGGTTGCAGATCTTGTACGCTGCCTGCATAAGCTGCAAATCGTCGGTAAGACTCTCTGCATAGGCGCCGAACCACAACCCGAAGGAGGATGGCATGGCTATCTGCAGGTGGGTATATCCGGGCAGGAGTACCTCCTTATAGCGGTTGCTCTGACTTAACAATACATCGAACAGGCCGGATACAAGCTGTACCACCTCTTCGATCTGGGCGCGGGTGAAGAGTTTAAGGTCCACCAGCACCTGGTCGTTGCGTGAACGTCCGCTGTGGATCTTTTTACCCATATCTCCCAGCTTGCGGGTAAGCATCAGCTCTACCTGCGAGTGTACGTCTTCGACCCCCTCTTCAATTACAAACTGACCTTTATCGGCAATGGCATAGATGTTCTTGAGTTCAGCCAACAGAACCGGCAGCTCCTCTTTGGCAAGCAGCCCGATGCTTTCAAGCATGGTGATGTGTGCCATGGAGCCCAGAACATCGTATTTTGCCAGGTAAAGATCCATTTCGCGGTCTTTACCTACTGTAAAGGCTTCCACCTGTTGGTCTACCTTTACATTCTTTTCCCAAAGTTTTTGAGCCATATTGCTAATTAATAGGGCAGCGATGCAATAACCACAGCTATTTTATCCAGGGCATCCTGCAGGGGTTTGGAAACCATCGGCTTGATAAACGGATTAAGATCGGCCTTGATCGTCATCTTCATCTTCGTATCTTCGGGGGCAACCTGTTTCAGTTGAATCCATAAGAACAAAGGTACAGGTGAATTCGTTGTTTCAAACTTGATGGTTTTGTTGGGTTCACGTTCCACAATGCGGAACGTGATTTTACCTACCGGTGCCACAGCGAATGAACATGAATCGCTGTCGAATTCGAAATCTTGTATTTTATCCTGGGGAAGGCGGTCTTTAATCCGCTCCAGGTTGGATAAATCAGAGAGCATGGTGAAGATGCGATCTTCATCGTGCGGGATTGTTTTAACCTCGCTAACAAATTCTGTCATATGTTGGGTTTTAAATCAGGCTTCGGGATTCCAGTTAGCCGGATCCTTGCGCCACTCCTGCAACGTTTCGATATCCGATTCGTCGATATAATTTGTACGTACACCTTCTTCAATCACAGCGTCGTAATTGCTTAAGGTTGTAAGTGCTACCTTGGCTTCCTTAAATTGTTGTGTTGCAATGGGGAAGCCGTGTGTAAAGATGGCTACCATACCGATTACCTCGCAACCGAAATTGCGTACGGCTTCTACAGCTTTTAAACTGCTTCCTCCTGTAGATACCAGGTCTTCAATAATCACCACTTTCGATCCGGGTTTCAATTCGCCTTCAATCAGGTTTTCCAAACCATGATCTTTGGGGGTAGACCGGATGTATACAAATGGCAAATTAAGCAAATCGGCAACCAAAGCTCCTTGTGCGATAGCACCTGTGGCAACCCCGGCAATGGCGTCTACATTTTCATACTTTTCGCTGATAACGCGGGCAAGTTCCAATTTGATAAACGTACGAACAGCCGGATAAGAAAGTGTCTTTCTGTTGTCACAGTAGATAGGAGATTTCCATCCCGAAGCCCATGTAAACGGATTAGCCGGTTGCAATTTAACGGCTTTAATTTTTAATAATTTCTCAGCAACTAATCTTTCCAGTGTTTTCATACAATCCTTTATATTTGATATCGTTTGCAAAAATAGACAATGTGATTGATAAAGCCTAAGGAAACCGATTAAAATTTCCTATATATTTAGGCTATGCATAACGTTAAGATACTGATATGTGCCCCTTCGATGTCGTTTATGCGTTGGGCACATGCTTCGATTGTGGCTCCGGTTGTAAGTACATCGTCTACCAGTAAGATGTGTTTACCGGTAAGTTTTTGGGGCGTGTTTACGTGAAAAATATCCTGTACATTGGTCCACCGCTCGAACACATTCTTATGTGTCTGGGTGTTGGTCTGCCGTTTCCGTACCAGCGAACGGCAGTCCACCGGTATTTGTGCCACATATGCGATACCCCGGGCAATGCACTCGGCCTGGTTGTACCCTCTGCGTCGTTGTCTTCCGGGGTGTAACGGTACCGGGATTATCAGGTCAATGCCCTCGAAAAAGTCCTCTTTGTACAGTTCGGCAGCCGCCAGTTTGCCCATTTGGAAGCCGGCTTCTTTCTCGCCCCGGTATTTGATGGCGTAAATCAGTTGCTGTACCTTCCCTCCCTTTTCGTAATATAAATAGGAGGTAGCCTTGGTGACGGGTGTTTTGCCGGCAAAAAGCTGTTCGGCGGGATTGAAGGACCGCTTGTGGAAGTGGGTGCGCGGCAGACTGTACAGACAGCTCAGGCAGAGCGTCTTTTCGCCTTCTACAAGCGGTTCGTCGCATAGCAGACACAGTCTGGGGAAAAAGAGATGCAACAGGTCATTCCATAGTTTCATCGTCGCCTCCTTTTACCAATTGCTGCAGACAGCGAGAGATGAGGTTGCTTTCGAATCCCCTGCCTGCACCAAAGCGAAGGAGTTTCAGATAGGCATCGCGGGCATCTTTGGCTTTGATGCTTTTTTTCTTATTTGTAAGCAGCTCTGCCAGCAGGTCGTTGTAAAATTGCTCGTCGATACTACCCAGGGATTCTTCCCGTAAGGCGGGGGAGATCCCTCTGTTGCGGAGCTCGAAGTCTATTTTGATTCGTCCCCATTTGTTGAACCGGAGTTTGTCGTTTACAAAGCTCCGGCAGAACCGTGTTTCGTCGATAAACTTTTCCTCTACAAGCCGGCGGATGATACGTTCCTTCACCTCCGGAGAGGCATCGACTGCGTCCAGCTTCTTTTTTACATCGTGGATGCATCGTTCTGCCGCCGAGCAATAGGCTGCACAAAGGTGTAATAGTTCGGCTTCGGTTTTCTCTTTCATCGTTTGGCTTGTATAATCCGGTCCTTACCCGGGATGTCTTTAATAATCTCTATATCGGTATAGCCCTCTTCTTCCAGCAACCCGGCTACTTCTTTGCCGTACTGGGCGTTGATCTCGAAGTACAGCGATCCGCCCTTTCGTAATTTCTTGTTGCCGAATCGGGCGATGGAGCGATAAAAAAGCAGCGGATCGGAGTCAGTTACAAACAGGGCCAGGTGCGGTTCGTAGTTCAGCACATTGGCCTCCATCGACTCTTTCTCGCTCAGTTTTACGTACGGAGGGTTGCTAACAATCACATCAAATACACCGGGAATGTCTTCCAGCGCTTTCCTGGCCAGGATGTCTGTTTCGATAAAGTGTACTGTTACCCCGTTCTTTGTCGCATTTCCGGCGGCTGTTGCAAGGGCTCCCGGCGAAACATCGGCCGCAACAACCCGGGCTTGCGGCAGGTGTGCAGCCAGGGTTACGGCAATGCAGCCGCTTCCGGTTCCGATATCCAGGATGCGTATGCCCTGCTGCCTGTGCCGGGACAGGATGCGTTCCACCAGCTCTTCGGTCTCCGGTCTCGGTATCAGCACATCGGGGGTTACGTTAAAGTCGAGGTCGTAAAAGCAGGTGGTACCCAGAATGTACTGGATAGGTTCCTGGTTCTTTAACCGTGTAACAATCGCTTCGATGTCTTGTTTCTGTGTATCGGATATTTGTATATCTTTGTCGAACAGTAGACGTTGCTGGGGGATGGAACAACATCTTTCCAGTATCATTTTAGTGAGACTTCGGATTTCTTCTGCTGAAAAAAGTCCTTTCAGGGAGTCTTCGATGTAATTCCGTATCTCTTTCATGGGCACATGTTTTTGTGCAAAAGTAAGTTAGAATTGGTAAAGTAGCAAGGAAAATAATGCAGATTGAAGAGAAATATATGGCCAGATGTATTGCATTGGCCCGTAAGGGTGCCGGCAATACTTCGCCCAATCCGATGGTTGGAGCCGTAATCGTTCATCAGGATAAGATAATTGGCGAAGGCTATCATCGCCGATGTGGAGAGGCTCATGCTGAGGTGAATGCGGTGGGGATGGTTCAGGATAAATCGCTGCTGACCGATTCTACGCTTTATGTGAGTCTGGAGCCTTGTTCTCACTTTGGGAAAACTCCTCCTTGTGTGGATCTGATCATAAAACACCGTATTCCTCGTGTGGTTGTAGGCTGTAAGGATCCTTTTCCGGAAGTGTCCGGCAGAGGGGTGGCTCGCCTGCAGGAAGCTGGTGTAGAGGTGGTTACCGGTGTGCTTGAACAGGAGGCGCGGGATTTGAACCGCTATTTTATGACGAGCCAGCTTGCCCGCCGTCCCTACATCATTTTGAAATGGGCCCAGAGCCGCGATGGGTTTATAGACGGAGCCCGTAAGGGCGGGGTACATGTGCCGGTTGTTCTTTCCACTCCCCAAACCATGCGGATGGTACACAAGTTGCGCTCTGAGGTGGATGCCATTATGGTGGGTACCAACACGGTGCTGAATGATAATCCGTCGCTGACGGTACGGAGCTGGTCGGGGCGTAACCCTGTCCGGGTGATTGTGGACCGTACGCTGCGCATCCCCCACGGATTCCATGTGCTGGACGGAGCTGTACGTACCCTGGTGTTTACGGAAAAGACTCCCGGAAACAGGCCGGGGGTAGAGTACGTAGAGGCCAACTTTACATCCGATATTCTGGATACGGTATTATCTGAGTTGCACGCCCGAAAGATTCAGTCTCTGTTGGTTGAAGGGGGTACCGAATTGTTAAATAGTTTTATTGCTGCCAACTTATGGGATGAAATCCGGGTGGAGACGGCTCATGTGTATCTTAAGGACGGAGTGCCTGCTCCGGCGCTGAATCTGTTGCCGCAGTCTACGATATTGCATAACGATTCGAAAATTGACTGGTACAGACGAACCGATTTTTAGATCGGATTCTGTGTATTGACACTAAAATAATATAAATATTGATTAAATATGGGGCGGAAAGCAAAAAATGTTTCTACTTTTGTGCCTTATATGATTAAACTTATGCTTTTGATGAAAAATAAAGTAGTACTATTCCTGGTTGGTAGTTGCATGCTGGCACTTTCTTCCTGTTTGGGAAATGATGAGGTGGAAACTGTTACAATCAAAGATCCTCAGGTTAAAGCCTTTTCACTGTCTAACGACTCTGTCCCCGGATTGAATAGTGTTAAGTTTTCCATAGATCAGCTGAACGATCGTATTTATAATATCGATTCCATGGATTATGGAACGAAAATCGAAAAGGTGGTTTGTAAATTTACTGCTGCATCCGGCTTCTCGTCTATTCAGGTAATTCAGGAAGCAACCGGCGACACCATCTGGTGGAACGGTTCCGATTCGCTTAACTTCTCTAAACCGGTTACATTTATCACTACTGCATACGACGGTGTTACTAAAAAGACATACCGTGCCCAGGTGAATATTCATCAGGTGGTGCCCGATTCGTTGGAATGGGGGTTATACACCAATACGATGTTACCACAGGCTGTACAAAAACAGCAGGTGCTGATGAGTCCCGACAGTGCCACTCTTTACATGTATGCAAAGGGTGCTTCCGCACATGAATTGTATACTTCGCCGGCTACTGATAAGCCGGTGTGGACCAAAAATCAATTGACAGGTTTCCCTGCCGATGCATTGATCAAACAGGCTGTATTCTTTAATAACGAGGTGTATGTACCTGCTGCATCGGGCGCTTTGTACCGTTCGGCCGATAAAACTTCTTTTGTTCAGGTAGCAGGAGCTCCTAAGGTGGTTGCTGTTTACGGGGCAATTAATGAAGATAACAACTCGGCTCCGGCATTGTCTCTTTTAGTGGACGACTCGGGTGTATACCGGTTTGCAGCAATGAGTGAAGCCGGCGTATTTACCATGGGTGAGATCGCTCCGGATCAGTTCCCTGTTTCCGGATTCTCGGCTCTTTCATACAACTCAATGTACTTTGCCCGCTTAATGACAGTAGCCGGTAAAACTGCTGCAGGCGAACTTACCAATGCGGCCTGGAGTACTTTTGATGGAAAGTCGTGGGCGCTTCTTACAGATGCTTCTTCTTCCTATTTTGGAAAAAGAGAAGGTGCTTCGCTTACCTATTACGATGATAAGTTCTTCCTGATTGGTGGTTTTACTACCGCCGGCAAGGGAACAAGCGATATTTATTTGTCTATTGATAAAGGGGTATCCTGGGCTTTAGCCGATTCGATGGTTATGTTACCCGCCGTATATACTGGTAGAGGCGATGCTTCTGTGGTAGTGGAGAAATCAAAATTCATGCTTATTTTCGGAGGGAAGAGTACAACTGGTGGCTCGGAACTGAACGAAACATGGCACGGACGAATTAACAGATTGGGCTTTAAAGAGTAGAATGTTCCTTTGAATCATAATTTTGCACTGCTTTTAACGTTAGGAATGGTGTGATAAATAAATTCGAAGGATATGAATTCAACTTTCTTTAAACAGGCTTTTCTGATTTTTGCAATCAGTTTTTCCTTTGTCTTTACGAAGGCACAGGAATATAAATATGAAATAGGAGGAATGGCTGGCGGAGCCTTTTATATGGGCGATGTCAACAAAAGCAGTTTATTCAAAGAGTTGAATCCTGCTGCCGGCGCTGTTGTAAGATACAACACCAATTTCCGTTGGGCGCTTAAAGGATCTTTGCTTTGGGGAAAGGTTTCGGGAAGCACCGATAATACGGATAACGTATTTCCGGGAGCGATGCCGGTATCTTTTACAAAGAATATGGTAGACCTGGGGGGGCAGATCGAGTTTAATTTCTTTCCGTATAGCGACAAGTATACATACGCTTATACAAAAAGAATGACACCGTATATTTTTACGGGACTTGGTTTAACAACGTCTTTTGGAGAAGGAAATACGTCTGCCGGTGTTAACCTGCCTCTGGGCATAGGGATTAAGTACAAGTTGATGAACCGGGTAAATATCGGGTGCGAGTTTTCATACAGAAAACTGTTTGGAGACAATCTGGATGTTACCGGCGACAACCAATTGCTGGATGATCCCTATAAAATGAAAGGGAGCGCATTGAAGAATAAGGATTGGTATTCTTTTTTGATGCTTTCGGTAACGTGGGACTTCGGACCCCGAGACCGGCCCTGCAACAATGAGAATAGTTATTATTAAGAATACGAAACAGAAATGTCTTTGATAGAAAAAATTGACAGAAATAGAATGCCACAGCATGTTGCCATCATCATGGATGGGAACGGCCGTTGGGCAAAATCACGGGGAAAAGACCGTAGTTTTGGTCATATGGAGGGTGTCGTTTCTGTACGAAAAGTGGTTGAAGCGGCAACTGAGCTCGGATTGAAATACCTTACGCTATATACTTTTTCTACCGAAAACTGGAGCAGACCTGATGAGGAAGTTCAGGCTTTAATGGGACTGCTGGTAACTGCTATCCACAGGGAAACCCCCGATTTAATGAAAAATAATGTACGGTTGCTGGCTATAGGGGATCTTTCCAGATTACCTGCCGATGCGCGTACTACTCTGATGCAATGCATAGAAGAAACTTCTTCCAATGATGGAACAACCATTGTACTGGCTTTGAGCTATTCTTCCAGATGGGAGCTTGTGGAGGCCGTAAAAGCATTGTCGGCCGAAGTGCTTGAAAAGAAAATTATTCCCAACAATATAACCGAAGCAATGGTTTCGGAACATCTTACTACTCGTGGTATCCCCGACCCGGATCTGTTAATCAGAACCGGAGGAGAAAAGCGAATCAGTAATTTTTTGATGTGGCAATTATCGTATGCAGAACTGTATTTTACAGATGTGTACTGGCCGGATTTCAGAGAAGAGGAGTTGTATGAAGCTGTCCTGGATTACCAGTGCCGCGAACGTAGGTTTGGTAAGACAAGCGAGCAATTATAATTATTAACAATAGCTGTTATATGTACAAAAGAATAGTGCTGTTTTTTATTTTTCTTGGCTATGCTTTCGGAGCTTTTGCCCAGGAAAGTGACACTACAAAAGTTGAGAATGAATCGGGCGAAGTTCCGGTTATTTCATATTCGTTATCACCGAAACAATACAAGATTGAAGACATCAAGGTAACGGGTGTGAAGAATTATGATGATTTCGTGTTAATCGGATTCTCCGGATTATCTGTGGGCGACATGATAACCGTCCCCGGAGAGGAAATTACAGCTGCTGTAAACCGGTTTTGGAAGCATGGCCTTTTCTCTGATGTGAAAATTCTGGCTTCCAAGATTCAGGATGATAAGGTGTGGTTGGAAATTAAACTTAAACAGCGTCCGCGTATTTCGGAAGTTAATTATAATGGAATAAAGAAGGGTGAGCGTGAAGACCTGGAGGCAAAACTTAATTTAAAGAAGGGTTTTCAGATTACACCGAACCTTATTGACCGGGCAAAGATTGTTATTCAGAAATTCTTTGATGGCAAAGGGTTTAAGAATGTCGATGTGCAGATTGTTCAGAAGGATGACGTTTCCAAGGAAGGCGAGGTTATTGTTGATATAAACATCGATAAAAATGAAAAGACTAAAATCAATCAGATCATTTTTACCGGAAACTCTATGCTAAGGGATGCCGATCTGAAGAAAGCGATGAAGAAAACAAACGAAAAGTTTGCATGGAAGCGTTGGAAGACAAGCATTAAAGAGATGTTCAGTACGAAGAAATTCGTTACAGAGGAATACGAAAAAGATAAAAAG
This sequence comes from Macellibacteroides sp., assembly GCF_050251695.1. NCBI lineage: Bacteria > Pseudomonadati > Bacteroidota > Bacteroidia > Bacteroidales > Porphyromonadaceae > Macellibacteroides > Macellibacteroides sp. Next base: position 5,743 of record NZ_JBFWMI010000076.1, on the reverse strand, counting down.
AATATAATTGATAAATACAATGAACTTGGTTATCGCGATGCGGTATTGTTGGCCGACAGCGTAATCAATCACGATGAAAAGACGGTTGATGTGTATCTTTCCATCAGCGAAGGTCAGAAGTATTATCTGAAGGATATCAACTTTGTTGGTAATACGCAGTATCCTACCGATCAACTGATGGCGATCTTAGGAATGAAACCGGGTGAGGTGTACAACCAGAAGAAGCTGAATGAGCGTCTTACTACAGATGATGATGCTGTATCTAACATATACTATAATAACGGATATCTTTTCTTTGGTGCTGATCCTGTGGAAGTAGAGGTTGAAAACGACTCTATCGCTCTCGAGATCCGTATCCAGGAAGGTCCTCAGGCGACTATCAACCGTATCATCATTAATGGTAACGACCGTTTGTACGAAGACATTGTACGTCGTGAGTTACGTACAAAACCGGGTATGTTGTTCAGTCGTGAAGACTTGATCCGTTCCGTTCGTGAACTTGCTCAGATGGGTCACTTCGATCCTGAAAACATGAATCCGAATCCTGTTCCGGATGCGGAAAACGGAACCGTGGATATTCAGTATAATCTGGTATCAAAGGCAAACGACCAGGTTGAGTTTTCTGCCGGATGGGGACAGACTGGGGTTATCGGTAAGTTGAGTTTGAAGTTTACCAACTTCTCAATGAAAAACTTCCTTAATCCTTCTACTTATAAAGGTATCATACCTCAGGGTGAAGGACAGACACTGACTTTAAGTGGTCAGACAAACGGTCGCTACTACCAGGCATACAGCGTTTCCTTTATGGATCCTTGGTTTGGAGGTAAACGTCCCAATACACTTTCGGTAAGTGCTTACTTCTCTATGCAGACAGATATCAGCAGCAATTACCTTAGCAGCAGTTCATATGGTATGAATCCATATTATGGCATGTATGGTAACTCTATGTATGGAAATTCTATGTACGGTAACTCTATGTACGGAAATTCTATGTATGGTGGTAACTATGAGTTGGCGTACGACCCGGATAAGTCTATTAAGATGCTTGGATTGTCTATTGGTTACGGTAAACGTTTGAATTGGCCGGATGACTATTTCCAGTTCATGCTTACGCTTAACTATCAGTTGTATATGATGAAGGACTGGGCTTATTTCCTTGTTCAGAATGGAAACAGCCACAATGTAAACATGGAATTGATGTTGCAACGTAACTCAGTGGATAATCCATTGTATACACGTCGTGGTTCACAGTTCTCTGTCTCTGTTTCAGCTACTCCTCCTTATTCTTTGTGGGATGGAAAGGATTATGCTTCTATGTCCGATAATGATGAAGGTAAATTCAATTTCATCGAATACCATAAATGGAAATTCAAAGCTAAAATATTCTCTCCATTAGCACCTCTTACTGTTAAACGTACACCGGTGTTGATGTCTCGTATCGAATATGGATTCTTAGGTCATTATAATAAGAATAAGCGTTCACCGTTCGAAACATTCTACATGGGGGGTGACGGTATGAGTGGATATTCAAGCACATATGCAACCGAAACAATCGGTCTTCGTGGTTACGAGAATGGTAGTATTGCCGGAAACAACGGATACAACTCCTATGGTTACGCTTACTCACGTCTTGCAATGGAATTACGTTACCCGTTCTTGCTTGAGCCTACCTCTACAATTTATGGTCTGGCTTTCGTTGAAGCAGGTAATGCATGGCAAAACTTGAAAGACTTTAGTCCGTTCGACTTAAAGCGTTCTGCAGGTGTGGGTGTACGTATCTTCCTTCCTATGATTGGTATGATGGGTATCGACTGGGCGTATGGTTTTGATAAGGTTAACGGACAGCGCAATGCTGGTGGAAGTAACTTCCACTTCATAATCGGTCAGGAGTTTTAATTAATTAATGTGAAATATAGTGTGAGATATAAACTGTCGGTTATATTTGCAGTCTGACATATATTGTTGAACCAATAAAAAGGAAAGAATATGAAAAAGATTATCTACATGTGCACGATGCTTGTTCTTTGTTCTTTTGCGGGCATGGCACAGAAGTTCGCGCTGATAGACATGGAATATATCCTGAAGAATATCCCCGCTTATGAAATGACTAACGAACAGTTGGCCCAGCTGTCTCAGAAATGGCAGGGCGAGGTGGAAGCCATTCAGCAGGAGGCTCAGAATATGTACAAAACATATCAGAGCGACCTGGTGTTTCTTTCGGCCGAAATGAAAACGAAACGTGAGGAGGCTATTGTTAAGAAAGAACAAGAGGCGCAAGAGTTGAAACGTAAGTATTTTGGAGCAGAAGGAGAGCTGTATAAAAAACGTGAGAGCCTGATGAAACCGATGCAGGATGAAATCTATAATGCTGTAAAATTAATATCGGAAGAGAAAGGCTATCAGGTAGTTGTAGACAGAGCTTCGGCTATGAGCATCATTTTTGCATCACCTAAAATTGATATCAGTAATGAAGTTTTACTAAAGTTAGGTTATTCAAAATAATTGCTTAAATTTGTGCGCTTTATAAGAATTAGTAACATGAAATATAAATTGAAAATGAAGAAACTTATTATCTTTTTAATGATGATTCTCCCTCTGGGAGCATTTGCCCAGGATGTTAAAATTGCATTTGTTAAAACACAGGAAGTGATCATGGCTATGCCTGAAGTTTCCGCGATGGAAAAGACAATGACAGAGCTTAACGAGAAATATAAAACTGAGTTGAAGCAGATGCAGGAAGAATATCAGAAGAAGTATTCTGACTTTGTTGCTCAGCAAGATTCTTTGACAGAGAACATCAAGTTAAGAAGAATGCAGGAAATTCAGGATATTCAGGAACGTATCAACAATTTCGTACAGGTAGCTGAACAGGATGTTCAGAAAAAACAACAGGAATTGTTTACTCCTATCCAGCAAAAAGTACAAGCTACAATCAAAGCTGTAGGAGACGAGAAAGGTTATATGTATATCATCGATCCTTCTGTATTACTTTACATAGGTACTTCAGGAGTTGATGCGACTCCCCTTGTAAAATCCAAGTTGGGACTGAAATAATAAAATACAATATTGTATCCTGAGGATGCCTTTCTTTGGAAGGCATCCTTTTTTATATAGGAGGAATCTATATGCTGACAAACAATCCGGGTCCGATAGGCCTTTTTGACTCAGGTTACGGTGGACTTACTATTTTTGAGAAGATACGTGAAGCAATGCCCGAATACGATTACTTGTATCTGGGCGATAATGCCCGTGCTCCTTATGGATCGCGCTCTTTCGAAGTGGTTTATCGCTTTACCTTGCAAGCGGTAGAAAAACTATTTGAAGAGGGATGTCACCTGGTAATTCTTGCCTGCAATACGGCATCAGCCAAAGCTTTGCGTACGATTCAGCAAAATGATCTGCCCCATATAGATCCGAACCGGAGGGTGCTGGGTGTAATCAGACCAACCGTGGAATTGGTTGATTCTATCAGTAAATCCAAACATGTTGGTGTGGTAGGAACAACCGGTACGATATCATCACAGTCGTATTCGCTGGAGATAGGGAAGATGTTCCCTCACATCAAGGTTTCGGGTGAGGCATGCCCCATGTGGGTTCCTCTGGTAGAGAATAACGAGTTTAATGGTCCCGGTGCAGATTACTTTGTACAAAAACATTTAGATTTCCTCTTTACGAAGGATCCGCAGATTGACACCATCATATTGGGATGTACTCATTATCCCTTGTTAATGGATAAAATAAAGAAATATGTGCCTTCCGGAATTACGCTGTTAGCACAAGGGGAGTATGTGGCTGCCAGCCTGAAGGACTATCTGATGCGGCATCCCGAGATGGATCAAAAGATAACGAAGAATGGCGTAAGCCGGTTCCTAACCACCGAATCTGCCGCTAAGTTTGCCGAAGCAGCCTCTATTTTTCTAAATCAACAAATCGACGTACAGCAAGTGGCTATCGATTGAAAAACTGAAGTCTGATTTATACCAATGTATTCAATAACCAATCGAAGGTGATTGACTAACCTTTGATTAAAGCCGATCTGCCCGGAAATAGTTTGAATTCCGGATGCTGAAGGAGTTGAGGAGACAGGAGTTAAATTACTCTGCCTTGTCAGGAAATGGATTTACCAAAGGGTGTAAGGGCTAAAGCTGCCATTTTAAAGTGCTGCATACCAAACGGTATCCCGATGATGGTAATGCAAAGCAATAATCCAAAAGCCAGGTGAGTAACACAAATCCATATCCCACCCAGTAAAATCCATAGCAGATTCATGATTATCGACAGACAGCCTCCCGAGTTTCCGCTATCGGTAACCTTACTTCCAAATGGCCATAAAGCCAACATGGCCAATTTTAAAGTCTGCAGTCCAAAAGGGATACCGATAATGGTTACCATCATAAGTAAACTCGCTACCAGATATTCGATGCTGGTAACAATGCCTCCGCAAAGAAGCCAGATAATATTACCCAGAAATTTCATTTTAGATTTGTATTAGACTGAATTAAAGCAATCGTTCGGTTGGATGAGGTTGTATGTAGCCGGTTACAACTATCTATTTCCTGTAACAAAGCATTTTTAACCAATAAGAAGCTATCCCTGAGTTCAGGTTTTACCGGTTTGGAAGGAGGAGCTTCCACATGTAGCGGATTAATTGGCTGACCGTTTTTATATACCCTGAAATCGAGATGCGGACCCGTAGATAAGCCGGTAGATCCTACATAGGCAATTACTTCGCCCTGCTGTACAGTACTGCCAATACGTATGCCACGGGCAAATTTAGACAGGTGCATATAGGTGGTGCTGTAAGCCGAATTGTGACGGATTTTGATAAAGTTTCCGCCACCTCCCTGAAATCCTTTGGCAATTACTACTCCGGCACCGATACTTTTTACCGGAGTACCTGTCGGTGCGGCGTAATCGATTCCATGATGAGCTCTGTAACGTTTTAAGATAGGGTGGAACCGGGCATTGGTATATTTGGATGTAATACGGAAGAAGTCCAACGGGGCTTTTAAAAATGCTTTTCGCAGACTTTTACCCTCTTCGTCGTAGTATTCCTGAATGCTATCCTGCATGAATGGAATTGCGTTGTATGTTTTACCTTGATGAGTAAATGCAGCTGCTTCGATCGACGAGATATTGAGTGCCGTGGTGTCGTCTATATAGGCCTCATTGTAAATGGCCGAAAAAGAGTCGCCCTCCTTCACATCGAAAAAGTCGATCTGCCAGGCATATACATCCGATAGCTTGATAGCCAACAGCGGATCGGAACCAACTTCCTTCATCGTATTCCACAACGACGAATTAATGGTGCCGCTAACAAACTTTCGTTTATAGGTAATTTCTTTGGTGTACGGATAGGCAGCCGGCAATTCCTCGCTAAGATTAATAACAACAAAATCGGTCAGCGATTTAGGAAAGACGATATATTTGATAGTTGCCATGCTATCCGGAGTCGTAATTGTACAGAATTCCATTCCGGCTTTAAGTTTGGTAGGATCCAATACTCCCGCAGCACATTGGCTGATACTGTCGGCCTGTGCAGGAGTGAATCCTAAACGGGCAAAGATCGTTGCCGGATTATCACCCGGTTTCATAACATAATGTGTTACATCTAGGGAGTCGGTACAAATTCCATACTGGTATTCACGTAAATCAACCACTTCCTCAACCGGTTTTTCTGGTTGTTTGCATCCAAAACCAATGGATAAAAAAGTAAAAGCTCCTACTAAAGCAAGCCAATTAG
>NZ_JBFWMI010000075.1:0-16023 GCF_050251695.1 Macellibacteroides sp. | reverse complement strand
TATTCAGAATAGGTCACGGACCATCAAGCAGTCACACGATGGGTCCTATACGAGCTTCACAGATGTTCCTTGAAAGAGAGCACGATGCAGCCCGGTTTCAGGTAACCCTGTACGGCAGTCTGGCTGCTACAGGAAAGGGACACATGACGGATAAAGCTATCCTGGAAGAGCTGACCCCCCATCGTCCTACAACGATTGTATGGGAGCCTAAGATATTTCTGCCTTTTCATCCCAACGGAATGAAGTTCGAAGCATTCAATGCAAACGACGAGTGTATTGATACCTGGACGGTCTACAGCATTGGCGGAGGAACGCTGGCCAACGAAGATTTTAATGAACTTAAAACCTCAGAGGTTTACGACCTGCACCATATCAAAGACATACAAGCCCTTTGTGAAAGGGATGGATTGGCCTATTGGGAGTATGTGGCACAACACGAAAACTCCGAAATATGGGATTACCTGAACGAGGTATGGAAGGTGATGCAGGATGCGATCTTGCGCGGACTGGAGGCCGAAGGTGTTTTACCCGGAGGGTTGGGTCTGCAGCGTAAAGCATCCAATTACCTGATACGCGCCAAAGGATATGGAAGCAATATAAAAAGCCGGGGAATGGTTTATGCCTACGCCCTTGCCGTATCCGAAGAGAATGCAGCGGGTGGACGAATTGTTACGGCTCCTACCTGCGGTTCGTGTGGTGTATTGCCGGCCGTATTGTATCATTTACGTGAAACACGCGACTTCCGCGATTCCAGAATATTAAGAGCCCTGGCAACAGCCGGACTCTTTGGAAATGTGGTTCGTACCAATGCCTCCGTATCCGGAGCCGAAGTAGGCTGTCAGGGTGAGGTAGGGGTGGCTTGCGCCATGGCAGGTGCGGCAGCCAATCAGCTGTTTGGCGGTTCTCCTGCGCAGATCGAATACGCTGCCGAGATGGGATTGGAACATCACCTGGGCTTAACCTGCGACCCGGTTTGCGGATTGGTGCAGATCCCTTGTATCGAACGTAATGCCTTTGCAGCAGCCCGTGCCCTCGATGCCAATACCTATGCCACCTTCTCCGACGGGAAGCACCGTGTTTGCTTCGATCAGGTAGTGGAAGTAATGAGACAGACCGGAAACGATTTGCCCAGTCTGTATAAAGAAACCTCCGAGGGCGGTTTGGCTAAGCCCTACAAACGATTGTAATTTATTAAATTCACTGGCCTGTTACCGGGTCTTTTACCGGATCAGCAACAGGTCTTTTTTATAACCTTTAGTCCCTTGTAAAATTATTATTTATGAAGATGAAGAATCTTGTGTTAAGTATTTGTGTTGCCGGTGCGTTGTTTGCCTGTAAACTGCCGGCCTTTTCTCAAACGAGTGGTAATCCGGTCTTCAAAGGCTGGTATGCCGACCCCGAAGGTATTATTTACGATGATACCTATTGGATATTTCCAACCTGGAGCGATCTATACGAAAAGCAGACGTTTTTCGACTGTTTCTCATCCAAAGATCTGGTAAACTGGACTAAACATCCTTCGGTGCTTGATACGGCCGCGGTGAAATGGGCCAATCGTGCCATGTGGGCTCCTTCTGTTATCCGTAAGGATGGAAAATATTACCTGTTTTTCGGTGCCAATGATGTACACGAAGGCGAAGTAGGAGGTATCGGAGTGTCGGTGGCCGACCGTCCCGAAGGTCCTTACCGCGATTTGCTGGGTAAGCCGCTTATCAATCAGATTGTGAATGGGGCTCAGCCTATCGACCAATTTGTGTTTCACGACGATACCGATGATACCTATTATATGTATTACGGAGGATGGGGACACTGTAACATCGTAAAACTGAACGACGACTTCACCGGTCTGGTACCCTTCGAAGATGGTCAGATTTACAAAGAGGTTACCCCTCAAGGGTATGTAGAGGGACCATTCATGTTTAAGAAGAATGGAAAATATTACTTTATGTGGAGCGAAGGAGGATGGGGTGGTCCCGATTATTCGGTGGCTTATGCGATAGCCGACTCACCCTTTGGTCCCTTCAAGCGCATTGCAAAGATACTGCAGCAAGATCCGGAAGTAGCCACAGGTGCTGGTCACCATTCCATCATGCACGTACCGGGATCGGAAGATTACTACATCGTTTACCATCGCCGTCCGTTGGGAGATAAAGGCCGCGATCATCGTGCTACCTGTATCGATAAAATGACGTTCGATGCCAACGGATATATCAATCCGGTTAAGATGACATTCGAAGGCGTAAAGAGCCGTCCTATTAAAAAAAGATAGATTTATTGTAATTGTTTTTTTTAAGAGGTTTTCATTCCCTATCTTTTAAGGAATGAAAACCTCATTTTTTTTATTTATTATGTGGCTGATATATAGCGCTTTGTTTAATATTTGCAATTATCGTATGGATACTGTTGCCGAATTTATTTAAAAAAACAAACAAATTTATGCTTTCAAATTTGGAATTGTTGATAATTAAACCATATCTTTGACACCGGTGTCAGACATTAAAGTCTAAACAATATGTAACATAATCTAATTGTAGAAATAATGAATGCAAAATATATTTTAGATAATGAATTCACAAGTATAAATAAAGACTTCTGTTTATATCCGTTGGTAAAGACAGCTTCAACAAAAACAATACACAAACCTTTAGATATGTTTGGACTTGTATTTGTTTCAGAGGGACTGCTTACAATAGAAAGTAATGGATATACAAATGAACTCAAAAAAGGTACAATGTATTACTCTACACCAGGCAGCGAATTGAGATTATCTTCTTCAAACAACACATTGGAGGGGTATTTTCTCTCATTATCTCCAATATTCATCGAATCTTTACAACAGTACGGAATAAATGCGGATAAAGAACTGTACCAGGGTTGCGAGAAGTACGATTTAAATAACGACCTGAATCTTCGGATAAAACATCTGTTTACAATTATGCAAGACGAGGTAATGAATAATAAAGGATTATTTCGAAAGGAAATAATTACGAATCTCGTTTCGGCATTGTGCCTTTATATTATGAGTGAATATTTAGAAAGTAATAATTCAGCACTTAAATCAGATAGCATTCATGCATCTGCTCGTGTAAAAAACCTGAGTAATAATTTTGTAAAACTTGTCAAGCAATATTCTTCCGAGTACAGGCAAGTAAGTTTCTATGCAGATAAACTATGTATTTCTCCAAAATACCTATACTTTTCAGTAAAGAGCACAACAGGGATAACACCGAATGAATGGATAAATAGAATAGTAATACACAATGCTAAAAAACTTCTTCAAAAGTCAGATAATACAATTAAAGAAGTATCCTACACTCTTAATTTTTCAAATCCAAGTTTTTTTGGAAAGTATTTTAAAAGGCTTGTAGGAGTTTCGCCAGCTGATTATCAAAGAAAAATATTTTTTATTGATAATCAAATACAGGAAAAAATTGAATTGAGATGATATTTTGCTTCAAAATGCAAATTTCAAATGATTGAATCCGATAATAAAATATAATAAAAACATTCATACAATGAATACAGAACAAAACCAGGACATGGAAGTCAAGATCCTCGAAGCAGCCAAGGTTGTCTTTGTCCGCAAAGGATACGAATCAACCAAGATGTCGGATATTGCCGCTGAGGTTGGTATCGGACGTACGGCCCTTCATTACTATTTCAGAACCAAAGAAATGCTGTTCGATGCGATATTCGGACAAATAATTGCTGAGATTGTTCCCAACATCGAACCCATTGCCAATATGGACTGCCCCTTTCTGGATAAAATGGAGAAGATTATCCCTGTTTATGCCGATATCCTTTCCCGTAACCCCCTGTTGCCCATATTCGTAGCCAAGGAGATGAACCGTGATGTGTTGCACCTGCTGCAAACTATAGGCAAAAATACAGCCAGACTGTCACCCTTGCTCCGGATAAAGGATCAGCTGCTGGACGAGATGGATAAGGGTATCCTGCAAAAGATGCCGCTTGTAGATGTGGTGTCTACTTTGGTTAGTTTACTGGTATTCCCCATGCTTACAAAGAATATGCTTACTATCCTGTTTCTGGAGGGAAACAGCCAGGCTTTCGCCGAATTCTACGAACGCCGACGTGTACTGGTAGTAAAGGTAATGCGTAATCTGTTGACCCCTGCAGTTGAATAGAAATTAAATAATATATAATTTATGAAGAGAATAATCATTGTACTAACACTGCTTTTGGGCTATCTTTCGCCCTCCGTTTACGGACAGCTCACACTGGATAGCTGTCAGCAACGGGCACGGTCCAACTACCCGTTAGTGAAGCGATACAACCTGATTGAAAAGAGCAACGAATACAGTCTGGCCAACGCCGGTAAAAACTACCTGCCCCAATTTGCTGTGTCGGCCAAAGCCACCTATCAGTCGGATGTCACCAAAATGCCAGTAAGCATTCCGGGCATTGCCATCGAAGGGGTATCTAAAGACCAATATGGAGTTACCCTGGATGTAACCCAGTCCATCTGGGATGGAGGTGCCACCCAGGCGCAGAAGCGTATCATAAAGGCAGGCAGCGACGTAGAGAAACGACAGCTCGATGTAGAGGTTTACAAGCTGACCGACCGGGTAAACCAGCTCTACTTCGGGATACTGCTGGTAGACGAGCAGCTGGAGCAGAACCGTCTGCTGCAGGAAGACCTGGAGCGTAATTACCAGCGCATATCGGGATATGCCGCTAACGGGATGGCCAACCAGGCCGATCTGGACGCCGTGCGTGTGGAACAGCTCAAGGCCATCCAGCAACGTACCCATGCCGAGGCCACCCGCAAAGCCTATATGGAGATGCTGGGAGTTATGACCGACCTGCCGCTCAACCAGTCCACCCAACTTGTTAAACCGGACGTAGAGGAACTTTCGCTGACAGCCAAAGTGAAACGGCCCGAGCTTCAACTGTTCGAAGCCCAGGAAAACCTCTTCGATGTACAGCGGCTTAAAATCAAGTCGGCCTACATGCCCAAGCTCAATCTGTTTGTTCAGGGAGGATATGGCAATCCGGGACTCAATATGCTGGAAAACAAATTCTCAACCTACTACCTGGGCGGGGTACGTCTGTCGTGGAACTTCGGTGCACTTTACACCCAGAAGAACGATGTACGTAAACTGGGCCTTAACAAGCAGGATGTGTCTGCCCAGCGCGAAACCTTCCTGTATAACCTGGCGATGGAGACACGGCAGGAGAACACCGCCATCGGGAAACTGAAGCAACTTATGACCTACGATAACGAGATCATCACCCTCAGGGAAAATGTACGGAAGTCGGCCGAAGCCAAGGTGGCCAACGGCACACTTACCGTAATCGAGCTTATGCGCGAGATAAATGCCGAGAATCTGGCCAGGCAGGAAAAGGCCGCCCACGAGATCGAGCTGCTGCTTTCCCTATCCAATTTAAAAACTACCATGAACAATTAAATACAACGAAACATATGAAGACACTTAAAAATACAATGCTTTTCCTGGCGGCCATGCTACCCGTAGCCTGCAGCAACAATAAAACGGATTACGACGCCTCCGGCATATTCGAATCCACCGAAGTGATCGTCTCCTCCCAGGTAAGCGGTCAGCTTATGGAATTTACGGTAACCGAAGGTCAGCAGTTACAGGCCCACAGCTACCTGGGCTATGTAGACACCACCCAGCTGTACCTTAAAAAGCAGCAACTCATGGCAAGCCGTACGGCGGTAAGCAGCCGTTCCACCTCGGTACCCCGTCAGATTGCCTCGTTAAAGGAGCAGATCGCCACACAGAAAAGAGAGCTTGCCCGCTTCGGTAACCTGGTCAAGCTCAACGCAGCCAACCAAAAACAGGTAGACGATATCCAGTCGCAGCTGTCCGTGCTCGAAAAACAACTGGCGGCGCAGACCGAACTACTGGTAAACAACAACCAGGGAATCTCGGGCGAAAGCACCGCGCTGGAAAGTCAGATTGCCCAGATCGAAGACCAGCTACTCAAAAGCCGGATAACCAGTCCCATCCAGGGAACGGTACTCACCAAGTATGCCGAGCAGGGCGAGTTCACCGCACCGGGCAAAGCCCTCTTCAAGGTGTCGGACATGCAGCAGATGTACCTTCGTGCCTATATCACCTCCGATCAGCTTACGCAGTTAAAACAAGGACAGTCGGTTACAGTCTACGCCGATTTTGGCGAAGAACAGATGCGTACCTATCCCGGCACCATCAGCTGGATAGCCGACAAAGCCGAGTTCACCCCTAAAACCATTCAGACACGCAACGAGCGCGCCAACCTGGTATACGCCGTAAAGATAGCCGTAACCAACAACGGTTACCTTAAGAACGGAATGTACGGAGAAGTGAAATTTAATGCCACCAAGCCATAATGAAAGCGGTAAAGGTAGAAAACCTGTATAAATCCTACGGAGCGGTGCAAGCCCTGAACGACCTCTCGTTCCAGGTGGAAGCCGGACAGATCTACGGGATTATCGGTCCGGACGGGGCCGGTAAAACCTCCCTGTTCCGTATCCTCACCACCCTGCTGCTGGCAGACAAGGGCACAGCCTCGGTAGATGGGTTCGATGTGGTGAAAGACTACAAGGAGATACGCCGGCGTATCGGCTACATGCCCGGCCGGTTCTCGTTGTACCAGGACCTTTCGGTGGAGGAAAACCTGCAGTTCTTCGCTTCGGTCTTCAATACCACCATCCGCGAGAACTACCACCTTATCAAAGACATCTACGTGCAGATCGAACCCTTCAAGGACCGGAAAGCCGGCAAGCTGTCCGGAGGGATGAAACAGAAGCTGGCACTATGCTGCGCCCTCATACACAAACCCTCCGTGTTGTTCCTGGACGAACCCACCACCGGCGTAGACCCGGTTTCACGTAAGGAGTTCTGGGAGATGCTGCGCAAGCTTAAAGAACAGGAAATCACTATGCTGGTCTCCACCCCCTATATGGACGAAGCCTCCCTTTGCGATAAGATCGCCCTGATACAACAAGGGCGTTTCCTGCAGGAGGCCACCCCCCGGCAGATCATCGATCAATTCGAAGAAACCCTGTGGGCGGTGCAGAGCAACAACATGCACGGGCTGATAGCCCACCTGCGCAGCCACCCTCAGGTAACCAGCTGCTTTGCCTTTGGCGAGGTACACCATGTCACCGTACAAGATACGTTGCCGATGGACGAGATGAAACAATACCTACATAACTTAGGTCACACCCAGATCCGGATCGAAAGCATCCGGCCGGTAATCGAAGATTGCTACATGGTGCTGGCCCAAAAACAAACCTCATGAGTCAGCCCGTAATACAAACAGAACAACTCACCAAGCGATTCGGCGCCTTCACGGCGGTAGACCGTATCAGCTTTCAGGTGGATAAAGGCGAGATATTCGGCTTCCTTGGTGCCAACGGAGCCGGTAAGACAACGGCCATGCGTATGCTGTGCGGACTAAGCAAGCCCACCTCCGGCAAGGGAACCGTGGCAGGGTACAACATCGCCTCGCAGTCGGAGTCCGTAAAAAGAAGCATCGGTTATATGAGTCAGAAGTTCTCCCTCTACGAAGACCTCAAGGTGTGGGAGAACATCCGCCTCTTTGCCGGCATCTATGGGATGGAGGAGAGGCTTATCGCTCCGAAGACCGACGAGCTGCTTACCCGTCTGGGCTTTGCCGACGAGCGCAATACACTTGTAAAAGCACTCCCTTTGGGATGGAAACAGAAGCTCTCCTTCTCGGTATCCATCTTCCACGAACCGCGAATCGTCTTCCTGGACGAACCCACCGGCGGGGTAGACCCCGTAACGAGGCGTCAGTTCTGGGAACTTATCTACGATGCGGCCGACCGCGGCATTACTGTCTTTGTAACCACTCACTACATGGACGAGGCCGAATACTGCAACCGGGTATCCATCATGGTAGACGGGCGCATCGAAGCCCTGGATACCCCGGGTAACCTCAAACAACAATTCGGAGCCCATTCCATGGACGAAGTATTTCTTCAATTAGCACGTAAAGCAACCCGTAAAGCCGACTAACATGAAACAGTTTCTCGTATTTGTAAGAAAAGAATTCTATCATATCCTGCGCGACAAACGCTCTATGATGGTGCTTCTGGGTATACCCATCGTGCAGATCGTACTATTCGGTTTTGCCATCACCACCGAGGTGAAGAACTCCCGCGTGGCCATCTTCGACCCGTCCAAGGATGTCTATACCCGTCAGATTACCGAACGTATCCGGGCAAATGCCTATTTCGACGTGCGTTATATACTGGACAGTCCCGATCAGATAGATCAGCTGTTCAAAAAGGGGCAGACCGATATGGTGGTGGTGTTTGGCGATAACTTTGCCGGACAGATCAACCATACCGGCGAAGCAGCCATCCAGCTCATCACCGATGCCACGGACCCCAACCAGGCAACCACCATGAACGGCTATGTAACCAACATCATACACCACTGGCAACAGGAGCGGATGCAAACCCTGCAGGTGCCCATACAGATCAAACCGGAGATTAAGATGCTTTATAATCCGGAAATGAAGGCTTCTTATAACTTTGTGCCCGGTGTGATGGGGATGATCTTCATGCTTATCTGTGCCATGATGACCGCCATAGCCATTGTGCGCGAAAAGGAGAACGGCACCATGGAGGTGCTGCTGGCATCCCCCATGCGACCCATCTTCATCATCCTGGCCAAAGCGGTACCCTACCTTGCCCTGTCGCTGGTAAATTTTGTAAGTATTCTGCTTATTTCCGTATACCTGCTGGATGTGCCGGTGGCCGGAAGCCTGGGCTGGCTGTTCGTGCTGTCGCTCCTGTTTATCACGGTGGCACTGTCGCTGGGGCTCCTTATCTCCACCATCGTAGACACCCAGGTGGCGGCTATGCTGGCTTCAGGTATGGCTCTCATTATGCCGGTCGTACTTTTGTCTGGCATGATTTATCCGGTGGAAAATATGGCTTTACCATTGCAATGGTTTTCCAATATCATTCCGGCAAAGTGGTATATTGTTGGCGTTAAAAAGCTGATGATCGAAGGACTCACCGTGGGGTCGGTCGTAAAGGAGATGGCACTGCTATCCCTCATGGCCGCTGCGCTCATTACCATAAGTTTGAAGAAGTTTAAGAAAAGACTGGAATAAGATGATAAAATACCTGATAGAAAAAGAGTTTAAACAGATCCGGCGGAATGCTGTCATCCCCCGGATGGTGATGGGTATGACGATCATGATGATCGTTATCCTGCCCTGGGCGGCCGATTTCGAGATCAAGAATATCCACATCTCGGTGGTGGACAAGGACCATAGCACCGTGTCGTCCCGACTGATCCGCAAGATCGAGTCGTCGGGCTACTTCAAACTGGTGCAGGTAGCCAACAGCACGCAGGAAGCCATGCCGCTGGTGGAGGCCAACCAATCGGACCTCATACTGGAGATAGCACCCGATTTCGAGAAAACCCTCATACGCGAAGGAGTTGCCGATGTGATGATACAGGCTAATGCCGTAAACAATACCAAAGGCGGATTGGGCAGCTCGTACCTAACGCAGATCCTGGGCGACTTTGCCACGGAGATACGCAGCGAGTGGAGCCAGACCTCCGGAGTGGTTACCCCGTCGGTACAGGTAGTATCGCAGAACCGGTTCAACCCGCACCTCAATTACAAGGTGTTTATGGTACCCGGACTGATGGCCATGCTGCTCACCATGCTGGGGGGATTCTTACCGGCGCTCAATATTGTGGGCGAGAAAGAGAAGGGCACCATCGAGCAGATCAACGTAACGCCCGTGGGCAAATTCACCTTCATCCTGGCCAAACTGATACCCTATTGGGCGATGCTGTTTGTAGTACTCACCCTGGCCTTTGTACTGGCCTATCTTGTGTACGGACTGGTGCCGGTGGGGCATTACGGCACCGCCTACCTGATGGCAGGAGTCTATGTGTTTGCCATAACGGGACTCGGATTGCTGGTGTCCAACTTCTCGTCCACCATGCAGCAGGCTATGTTTGTGATGTACTTCTTTGTGGTGCTGTTGATGCTTATGAGCGGCCTGTTCACCCCCATAACCAGTATGCCCCAGTGGGCGCAGAATATCACCCTGTTCAACCCCATGCGCTACTTTATACAAGCCATACGCATGATATTTCTGAAAGGCAGCGGTCTGCACGAGCTCACCACCCAGCTGGGAGCCCTGTCGCTCTTTGCCCTCTTCTTCAACTCACTGGCAATTATCAGCTACCGGAAGAACAGTTAGAAGTCATTCCTCCGGCTTTTCGGCAACCTGCTCCAGGGCAAGGTTGCCCGAAGGCCGGATGCTTTCGGGTTCGGAGCTAAGCAAATTCATCTGCTTCCGTACCGAATCGTAAATCTGCTTGCGCACGTTAATCTTCACCGTATCCAGGCGGTTGGTCTTGGACGGACTAAACAGATCCTTGTACCGGCACTTGGTGATATCATAATTGAACTTCTCCGGCGTACCCTTTATATCGATACCCAGCTTAAAGGGCACGGGCGATTTCAGCACCGAGATGTGGTAGTTGAACGACATATCCATCTGTTGCGTACCCCCCACGGCCACCTTATAGCGGTCCATCTGGATGATAAAAGGAAACACCTCCATCTTATTATCCTTTACCACCATATCCACCGAAATACTGTCAATCATGTTCCGGTTCTTATTCTTGAACATCAGCTTTTTAGAAATCTCCGTAAAGGTCTCGCCATCCAGCAACACCATATTCTTGCCCTGCAGCGAGCACGAAGCCCGCAGGGTAGGCAGCTTCACCATCAGCGTAGAATCCAGCTCGCACGAAGCAGCCATCTGGCAATCCACCACCCCTTCAAACGAACGAAGCATGGGTAGGAGGGTGTCTATGGAAGGAAACAGCGAGATCAGCTTATCCACCAGAATCTGCTTCACATCCAGGTCGAAGCCCGTGCTGCCCCGGTGCTTGTCGGTCGCCGTATAGATCATGGACAACTTACCTTCACCCATGTTAGAATGCATGGTGAGGTCGGTCAGCTGTATCCGCTGGTCGCGCATCACAACCGTACCCGTAACCTCGTTCAGGTTCAGGTTGTTGAACACAATCTCTTTGGCCCGGGTATGCAGCGACAAGTCCAGGTACGAAGGAATCACCAGCAGCAGCCCCGCTGTATCGGTCTGCGTAGCCGTAAGCTCCTTGTGCATCAAAGCTTCATCAAACACCTCCGGATTATCATCCGCCTGAACTGAATGTCTGCTTTTCTCATTCTCCTCACTAAACAACACCCCGGCGTTTATAGCCTGAATCAACTCATTGCAATCGATGTAATCAGATTCGATGGCCAGCTTCCCTTTAAGCTTGCCCCCACGGAGCAAAGCCCTGCGGATACTGGTAATCTCGCCACTCAGCTTCAGGTCAGATTTACCCGCCTGCAACCTGGCCCCGTCCAGCTTCACCGTATTGGTAGTAAAAGACACATTGCTGTTATTCATCTCCACCGGCAATGGGAACAGACGGCTCAGCAGACGCATCTTCTGGAACACCACGTTGCCCCTCACTTCCCATTTACGCAGGATGCTATTATCATTGTTCGTCCGTTTTGCCGAATCCCCCGATGCCGTAAACCTTCGGGCAGAGGGGCTGTTCCGCAAGCTATCCCCACGGGCAGACAACCCCGCTGAGGCGCGCTGGTTGCGAACCGACTTATAAGGCAGCGCTTCCACCGTAAACGAGCTGTTATCCAGCATCACGGCGGTACGAATCTGGGGGATGAAGTACTGCAGACTATCAAGCGAAAAGGAGAGTCGGGCCACCGGCACCTTCTTATCATCCGCCGAAGCCCTCATGCCACCCTTCAGCACACTGTGCCGTGCAATCACCCATACCGAATCCGGCATCAACGTCTGCAACCGGTCAAACTCCAGCGTACCCCCCAGAGGGATAACCGCCGCTGTGTCCCGCTCAGGCGTGGTACGTGCCTGCAGCTTCAGCTTGCTGATGTTGGTATTGGCCAGATCCTTATATTTAAACTGCAAGCTATCCATTGAGAGTGTAGCCTGTAAGGCACCGATCCCTTTACTTCCTTTGGGCAGCACGGTAGCGGTATCCCGGTCCATGGCAAGCACGGCATCCGAGATAAACACATCCATCCCCAACGGCTCGCTATAAGCCTTGAAATTCTTTATCTTCAACCCACCGTCCGTCTTAATCCGTCCGAACTGCCCGGATAAAATATCCTGCTGTGTAAACGACAAGCGGATGTCCGAGCTTACAGCCCCTTCCAGCAGCAACGAATCCGTATTCAGAAACTCTTTAGCCAGACGGGTAAAATCCACCGAGCCCTTCATCCGGGCATCCACTTTGGGATTGCTAAGCAGATCCGTCACCTTACCGCTCAGCTCCAGCGAAGTGCTCAACCCCTTTATCAGGCTGTTCTCCACCGACAGGTACGACGAATCGGGATGCAACCCGTTCACCATCAAATCCACGTCCAGGTTCAGCGTGTCTATGCCCGACTCGCTGTCCTTCATCCGGTAGGCACCGTTCTCAATCTTGCAACACAAGGCAGCCGACGGATACTGTCTGTTATCCAGCGTACCCCGCACGCTACCCTCCAGTATCACCTTTCCGCGTGCACGAATCTGGTCTTTGTTCTTCAGGTATGCATCCGGGATATAGGGGATAACCTCGTTCAGATCCGTAACCGTGAAGCCCATCTCCATATCCATCTGCATACTTTCGCCGTCGGGCGAGCGCTCTACCCAGCCATCGGCATCGAAGGGCAGGTTGTTCACCATCAGCGAAGCCCCTTTCAGCGCAATGCGGTTGTAGTTGTTGCTAAAGGCCACCTGTCCCGCCAGCGCCAGACGCATGTGGTTGGTAAGCGTATACTGCGGACTCTCAAAGAGCAGCGATTCCGACTTCGACTTTATATCAAACTTCGTAGCCCCCTTTACCAGGGAGCCTTCCGAAGCAAAGAAAAACTTTTCAATCTTACAGAAAATATCCTTTCTCACATCACGGAACGTAAACTCCGCATCCGAAATCTCGATCCGTTTTATCTCGATGGGAGGGAGCTCGGTATCCTTTTGGGTGGCCGAGTCGGCTTCGGTCTGCACAATCTCCCAGTTCCCTTTACCCAGTTCATCAATAAAGGTACGAATCACGGGGCGCTGTATGGTAACTTCGCCCAGGGTGATCTTGCCCCCGAACAGGTAATCGAGGGGGCGGAGCGAAACGATACACTTCTGGAATGCGATAAGGGAATCCTGACCGGCAATCAGCGCCCCGCTTTCGGTGAGAACCGAATCCGGCGTAACGCCCGAAACCAGCACCCCGTCCGTAAGCGCCACCCCGATATGCGGGAAGGTTTCAAACAACGTAAGTTCGATACTTTTACAGCTCAGTTTACCATCTATGGCCTTGTTCACATTCGATATAACCAGGGGAGTGAGCTTCTCCGGACGTAGCACCGCCCATTTAAGAACCGCAAAACACAACAGGAAAGCAGCCATTAAAACACCCAGCACCCATAAGCCGGTCCGAATATATTTTCTGCTATTTCCTTTCAACCACTCAGTTTTCATTGTATAGGAAGTAATTAGTAATTCAACACAAGAATAAAGAATACGACAACAAAAGTAAGCAAAATTGTTAAAAAAACATCCCTTAAAGTTTTGCAGTTAAAAAATAAACCCTACCTTTGCACCGCAATCAGAAAACAAGACGCAAGTCAACTGGTTTTTCGGGGTGTAGCGCAGTCCGGTTAGCGCACCTGCTTTGGGAGCAGGGGGTCGTGGGTTCGAATCCCGCTACCCCGACAACAAAAAGGCAACTATCTAAGATGGTTGCCTTTTTTGTTTAAATACTTTTCCCCTCAACTTTTGTCGGTGATCCAATATAACGAAACCTTGTTTCTGGATAATGCACTTTTCAAAGAGAAAGAAACAATTGGCGGTCTTTTAATCAAACTCCCTGGCCATAAACTCCTTGTTGGGAATCATCACATTACGCTGCCCGCACGACGACAGCAACGTTGTCCCCAAAAAATAAGCAAACAAAACCTTTAGACGGTCACATACACAATGGTTTTTCATAATTTTCATAGTTTATAATTTTCTGTTTAATCCAGAACAACATCCTTACCAATGGAAATGTATATCCTACAAAATTTTAAAAAAACAAAAAAACTGACCAACCAATTCCCCTGCCTAATCTTTTAATTCAAAAAGAAAAATGTTTGGATTTCAATAGGGAAGAGAAAAAGGGATGAGTCTATTTTAGTTTTTGGAATAACTTAGTTGTTGGGTTGGGAGAGAGGATGGAGTATGTTGATTGAACTTGTAGAGTCTTCTATATTTATATTATTATTTTTTTAATTCTGTATTTTTGTTAGCAATTCAAAATTTTCTCAGGAAATACTAAACATTAACTATTTAGTCTCTATTCATTATGTTTAAGAAGTTTGTTTTATAATTTTTACCTCTTGAGTAATGTTGGTGATTCAAAATTTTCTTTGTTGATGATTGATTATCAGTATAATCAGAAATATTATAAAAAAAACTATTTTTTAAAATTACTAACTAAAAATCATTATTTTTGTCTTTTTTAGTTAATTAGTTGTTGCGTTTTTTATGATTGATTACCATATATACATATTAACTTATATAAATTTAATACAATGGACAGAATAACCAGCAGTTTAATAACTGAGCTTTTAACCAATCTAGAAATTCGATCAGATGGGGAAGCAAAAGATTTTGAAAAATTAGTCAACTATGTAGTTACTTCTAATGAATATAATAAAACATTTGATATAGACTCTTTGCTGGTAGGGGATGGAAATGATACTGGAATTGATGGAATCTCTATTATTGTGAATGGACAGCTTATTGAAAGTACAGATGAAGTTGATGACTTATTAGAGAAGAATAATTTTTTAGAGGTAGATTATATTTTTGTACAAGCAAAAACTTCTTCATATTTTGATGGAGGTGAAATTAATACCTTTATTTTTGGAGTTAATGACTTCTTTGCATTGGAACCTAGGTTGGTAAGGAATGATGAAATAATACATTTTGTCGAAATTTCGAATTATATAATTGATAAGGCTCCCAAATTTAGAAGGAATCCATCTTTAAAGTTATTTTATGTAACAACAGGAAATTGGACAAATGATGCTAATTTGATGGGAATAATCGAGGCTGGTAAGAAATCATTAGAGCAGTCTAATTTATTTAATAAGGTAATATTTAATATTTGGGGTGCAAGGGAGTTGTCAACAGCTTATAGAAAAACAAAAGACACTATAACTTCAACTATAAATTTTAGTAATAGAATAACTATACCACAAATAAATGGTGTTTCACAGGCATATATTGGTTTGTTACCCTATTCGGAATTTCTCAAAATAGTTGCAGATGAAGAAGGAAAATTATTAAATGTGTTTGAAGATAACGTAAGAGACTTTCAAGGTGAGAATAATGATGTTAATGGAGGAATTGCTAATACATTAAATAACTGTGATTCAGAAATATTTAGTGTTCTAAATAATGGAGTTACAATTGTTGCTAGTTCAATTTCACCAACGGGTGATCAATTTACATTGTGTGATTATCAAATAGTTAATGGGTGCCAAACAAGTAATGTATTATATAATAATCAAAAAGGTGAATATATTAAAAATGTATATGTCCCTATTAAATTAATCGCAACTATTGATGATGAAATAAAGACAAGAATTACCCTTGCAACAAATAATCAAACTCCAATTAAAAAAGAGCAACTTGCTGCATTAACAAAGTTTCAGAGAAACCTTGAACAATATTACAATTCATTTGAAGGAGATTCAAAACTTTATTATGAAAGACGTTCTAAACAATATAGCTCAGATAGTCATATCACTAGGTCAAAAATAATAACCGTTCAATATCAAATTGAATATATCACACCAAATGTGCCACTTGTATCACTCACAAATGTGCCGGATATATCACTCTTAAATGTGCCACTTTTCACAGGCTGTAATTAGATTGCTAAAGTAATTATTTATTTTATTTTTTAC
>NZ_JBFWMI010000074.1:0-16103 GCF_050251695.1 Macellibacteroides sp. | reverse complement strand
AAATAGTGAAAAAGTCCGGCCCGTGAGAGTCGGACTTTTTAATTTGAATAGATAACCTTAAAAAGAATATCTTCAGGGTAGTTGTAAATGGCATATATTCAGCGGTATACGCGTTTGATAATTTAATGATCAACCTCTTTTTGGACTATTTTTGAAGAGAAATAGAACTTTTTGCGTGTAGATGGGGTTCGTAACTTTGCATCGTCATCAAATGAGTGAATATGATAAAAAGAGGTATTTTAATAGGGTTGTGTTTAGGTTTTTTGCTTACAGGTTGTGATTTAATAGAATATCATCCATATGATGTACGTATCGACGGAGAAACAAATATCAATTTAAAGAATATTGAAAAGATACAGCAGCAATGCGCCGGAAAGGATACGATCCGTTTCGCTTTTATGGGCGATTCGCAACGATGGTACGACGAGACAGCCGATTTTGTGAAACATATTAACAAGCAGGATAGCATCGATTTTGTTATCCACGGCGGAGATATCTCCGATTTTGGAATTACAAAGGAGTTTCTCTGGATCAGGGATATCATGCAGGGGCTTCGTATTCCGTATGTTGCCCTGATTGGGAATCATGATATCCTGGGTAACGGAAAAGAGGTGTTCGAACAGGTGTACGGCGACGAGAACTTTGCCTTTATTGCCGGAAATACCAAGTTTGTGTGCATGAACACCAATGCGCTGGAATACGATTATTCGCATCCGGTACCCGATTTCGATTTTATAAGCAGGGAGGCGGCGGACTCGGCCCGGTATTCTAAAACAGTGGCCGTTATGCATGTAAAGCCTTACGACGATCAGTTTAACAACAACGTAGCCCGACTGTTTCATGAGGAAATAAAGAAGTTTCCTTCGTTGCAGTTTGCTTTGCATGCCCACAACCATAAGCTGCAGACAACCGATGTGTTTAAGGATGGCATCATCTATTACGGGTGTGCCTCGATGAAGCAGCGGAATTATATGGTATTTACCTTAACTACAAACGGTTATAGTTATGAAGTTGTCAATTATTAAGAAGATAATAGTTTTTGTGGTGTTGCTGATGATGGCCTATTCGCTTACGGCTGCCGAGACGTATAGTCCGGGGGTGGAGAAGTACCATAGGGTATGGAATCACCTGATACCCCGGTACACCAAGTTGCAGTATGCCGGATCGATGGGCTTCATGTCTGTAGGTACCGGATGGCAGTATGGATCGAATCATCAGTGGGAGACGGATTTGTTACTGGGTATCGTGCCTCGGTATTCGTCTAAACGGGCCAAGGCTACCCTTACCCTGAAGCAGAACTTTATGCCGTGGAATGTGGAGCTGAATGATCGCTGGAGTCTGGAGCCCCTGGCCTGCGGGTTGTATGTAACCACGCTGCTGGATAATGAGTTCTGGACTAAGGAGCCGGAGAAGTATCCGTCTGGTTATTACGGGTTTTCCACCAAGTTGCGTGCCAATATCTTTGTGGGACAGCGCCTCTCTTTTTCGTGTGATAAAAACAATCCAAATAAAAAAGTTACGCTGTTCTATGAACTAAGTACCTCCGATTTGTATTTTATTAGTGCGGCGACCAACAAATATCTCAACCCACGCGATGTGCTTAGTCTTTCGTTTGGTGTTAAACTCCAATTATTTTAAAAGATGCCAACAAAATATATAGGCTACATAGCGCTGTTGCTTTTGATGCAGTTGATTCCGGCACGGGGGGTGGCTCAGACTACGGTGAAGGGGATGGTGCTCGATTCGATTACGGGCGAGGGACTTCCCTTCGTTTCGGTGTTGCTTAAGGGTACTAACCAGGGAACCACCACCGATGCCGATGGTTATTTTGCTCTGGCAAGCCCTTCGCGTTCCACTATGCTTGTATTTTCGTATCTGGGGTACAACGAGAAGTTGATTACCTTGAAATCAAGACGCGAAAACAACCTGAAGGTCTCTATGGCGCCTACTTCCTATGCCCTCAATGAGGTGGTTATCAAACCCGGCAAGGAGCGTTATGTTAAGAAGGGCAATCCGGCCGTGGCCTTTGTAAAGCAGGTGATTGATGCCAAAGAGAAGAATGATCCCAGAAACAAAGACTACTACGGGTACGAGAAGTATGAGAAGATGACGTTTGCCCTGAATAACTTTAACGAGGAGAAGCAGAAGAAGGGGTTGTACAAGAAGTTCGATTTCCTGAAGGACTATGTGGATACCTCGGATGTTACGGGTCAGCCTATATTGAATGTCTCCGTAAAGGAATCGCTGGAGAATGTGTACTACCGCAAAGATCCTAAGGAGGAGAAACGGGTGGTGAGCGGCATCAAGCGGTCGGGGATAGACGAGCTGTTCTCGCAGGAGGGGGTGCAGCAGTTCCTGAAGGAGGTGCTGAAGGATGTGGATCTTTTCAAGAATGATATTCCCCTTTTCCTGAACCGGTTTGTGAGTCCGCTTTCTACCATGGGGCCCTCGTTCTATAAGTATTACCTGATGGATACGGTGCAGGTAAACGGCGAACCGTGCATGGATCTGGGGTTTGTTCCTTTCAACTCGGAGTCGTTCGGCTTTACCGGGCATCTGTACATCACCCTCGATTCTACCCATTTTGTAAAGAAGGTGGCTTTGCAGATACCAAAGGATATCAACCTTAACTTTGTGGAGGGGATGCGGATCGACCAGGAGTACGACCGGGCTCCGGATGGTACCCGGCTGATCAGCCGCGACGATATATCGGTGTCTTTCAAGCTTACGGGTAAATCGGATGGGTTGCATGCGCGACGAACGGTTACCTATAAGAATCATACCTTTGATAGGCCGGCCGACGAATCGGTGTTTAACAGGCCCGGGGAGGTTATCGAACTGGCCGAGGCTAAGTTTCACGATAACGAGTTCTGGAAGCAGAACAGGCACATCCCCATCGGACAGAAGGAGCAGACCGTGGATGCCATGCTGGCCCGCCTGAGGGAGGTTCCTCTTTTCTATTATACCGAACAGGTGGTGAAGGTGCTGGTTTCGGGGTACATTCCCACGGCTGCCAAAAAGAGCAAAGTGGATATCGGACCGATGAATACGTCCATCAGCGGAAATGCGGTGGAGGGACTGCGCTTCAGGGCCGGTGCCACAACCACGGCTTACCTTAATAACCGCCTGTTTGCCGACGGCTACATGGCCTACGGTACAAAAGACCGGAAACTAAAGTATTCGGGGGGTGTGGAGTATTCGCTGATAGATAAAAAGGAGCATCCCAACGAGTTTCCGGTGCATTCCATCCGGGCCGAATATCAGTATGATGTAAATCAGCTGGGACAGCATTACCTGTATACCAACATGGATAATATGTTTCTTTCCTTTAAACGGAAGAAAGACGACCGGGTTACTTACCTCCGTAAGGCGGAGCTGAGCTACAACCGCGAGCATTATTCGGGCTTCTCCTACGGTGCCACCCTGCGGCATAAAACCGAGACAGCTACTGCCTATGTGCCGTTTCTGCAGAAGGAGGGCGACGGACTTACACGGGCTGTTAACGATTATTCCATGGGTGAAATGGAGTTCAGGTTGCGCTTTGCCCCGGGCGAAAAGTATTACCAGACACGTAACCACCGTATCCCCATCACCTTCGATGCGCCTATCTTTACCCTTTCGCACATTGTTGCCCGTAAGGGGGTGCTGGGTGCCGATTACGACTACAACCGTACGGATCTGGGTTTCCAGAAGCGTTTCTGGTTCTCGGCCTTCGGGTATACGGATGTGATTCTGAAGGCGGGTAAGATATGGGATAAGGTGCCTTTCCCGTTGCTGATGATTCCCAACGCCAACCTGTCGTACACCATTCAGTACGAATCGTATGCGTTGATGAATGCCATGGAGTTTCTGAACGACCGGTATGCTTCGTGGGATCTTACCTATTTCGGAAACGGGGTGTTGTTTAACCGTCTGCCGCTGGTAAAAGAGCTGAAGTGGAGAGAGGTGCTTACCTTTAGAGGATTGTACGGCGACCTGAGCGATAAGAACAATCCGGCCAAGAGCGACGGCCTGTTCTTGTTTCCGGAAGGGTCTTACCAGATGGGTAAAAAACCGTATATGGAAGTTGGAGTAGGGGTGGAGAACATTTTGCGGTTTCTGCGCTTCGACTATGTATGGCGACTAACCTACAGGGAGTTACCGGATGTAGATACCAGCGGCCTGCGTGTTAGTCTGCATTTTACTTTTTGATTTGGGTGGTGCGCATCCGTTAAAGAGGAGTAATGCGTTACGTTTTATCTAAAATAAACATGTAATACTGTTTTAATATTAAAATAAATTATAATTTTGTGGTGTATTCTTTGTAAAAAGGAATCGCTTATAACGACTTTTGGAACAGAAATGAAGAAAACCAGACCAATTTAGCGCAATGCTTTATTGTACATTTGTACCCGGTTTTCGGAGTTACCGGCAGTTCGCTGCCGTTTTTCGATCATTAAGATTTTTGGGATCTAATTTAATGAATAAATGAAAATGAAAGTAGAAGTTAAACCAGCCAGCGGGAAGCTGGGGGTTTTAGTTGTAGGTGTAGGAGGAGCCGTATCGACTACCTTTATAGTAGGAACATTGGCAGTAAGAAAGGGATTAGCCACTCCAATCGGATCAATCACACAGTTGGCCACCATGCGATTGGGTAAAAGAAATGAGAATAACTTCCCTAAGATAAAAGATATCGTTCCATTGGCGACGTTGGATGATATCGTATTTGGCGGATGGGATATATTCCCGGAAGATGTGTATGCTGCTGCAAAGCATGCCGAGGTACTTACCGATAAGGATCTGGAAGGTGTTAAAGACGAATTGGTAGCCATCAAACCGATGAAGGCCGCTTTCGATCAGAACTTTGTAAAACGTTTGAACGGTACACATGTGAAAGAGGCCGACACCCGTTGGGAGCTGATGGAGCAGGTGCGCGAGGATATCCGTAACTTCAAGGCTCAGAATAACTGCGATCGCGTAGTTGTAATTTGGGCTGCCAGCACGGAAATCTATTTGCCGTTGGCCGACGAACACCAGACACTGGAAGGTTTCCGCAAAGCCATGAAGGAAAACAACGTGGAACAAATTGCTCCAAGTATGTGTTATGCCTATGCTGCCATCGCAGAAGGTGCTCCGTTTATTATGGGTGCTCCTAACTTGTGCGTGGATATGCCGGCTATGTGGGAATTCTCTAAAGAGATGAATGTACCCATCTGCGGAAAGGACTTCAAGACAGGTCAGACTATGCTTAAGACCGTATTGGCTCCGATGCTTAAAACACGTATGTTAGGTCTGGACGGTTGGTTCTCTACCAACATTCTGGGTAACCGCGACGGCGAAGTGCTGGACGATCCGGATTCATTCAAGACTAAAGAGGTCAGCAAGCTTTCGGTTATCGATACCATCCTGCAGCCCGAGTTGTATCCGGAGTTGTACAAGAATATTTACCACAAGGTACGTATCAACTATTACCCACCGCGCAAAGACAACAAAGAGGGTTGGGATAATATCGACCTTGTTGGATGGATGGGTTACCCGATGCAGTTGAAGGTTGACTTCCTGTGCCGCGACTCGATCCTGGCTGCTCCGCTTTGTCTGGACTTGGTATTGTTTGCCGACCTGGCTTTGCGTTGTAATTTCTCGGGTATTCAGAGTTGGTTGTCGTTCTATTTCAAGAGTCCGATGCACGACTTCGAACATGTTCCCGAACACGATTTGTTTATACAGTATATCAAGCTGAAAAATACATTGCGCACCATCATCGGTGAAGAGACATTGGATTATATCGATTGATATAGTAACTATAGATTGAAGTAAAAAGAAACCCTGCGAAGGCATTGAATCCGGTTCAATGCCTTCCGGGTTTTGTTTGTATATAATTTTGATAGGTATGAAATATGCAATTATAGCAGCAGGTCTCGGATCGCGTCTGCAATCAGAAGGGGTGTCGTTGCCCAAGCCGTTGGTAAAGCTTAATGGCGAGGCGATGATCGACCGGTTGATCCGGATATTCGTGGCCAACCATGCCGAGTCGGTGAGTGTAATTGTGAACGAAGAGATGAAAGAGGTGCAGGAACACCTCAAATCGCTCTCGTTGCCTGTGCCCTTACACCTTGTAATTAAGAGTACACCAAGCTCTATGCACAGCTTTTTTGAGCTTTCGCCTTCGCTGGAGGGTGGCAAGTTCTGTCTTACTACGGTAGACACCATCTTTAAGGAAGATGAGTTTGCCAGTTATATCAAGGCATTTGAACAGGATGACATATACGACGGACTGATGGCTGTAACCGATTACATAGACGACGAAAAACCGCTATACGTTGCAACGGACCCATCGCTTTCGGTTACCGGTTTTATGGATAGCGCGTATCCCGGTGCCCGGTATATCTCGGGGGGTATCTATTGCCTTAATCAGGCAGGAATACATACGCTGCACGGCTGTATGAACGACGGGGTGTCGCGCATGCGCAATTATCAGCGCAGGTTGGTAGAGGAGGGGGTGCAGCTTAAAGCCTACCCGTTTTCAAAGATTATTGATGTCGATCATGCGGAAGACATCCAAAAAGCAGAAAATTTTATTTATTAATAGTTTTCGGGTAAATGAAACAAAATAAAATCGCCGGCATTGTACGGGGCAACTGCTATTCACCCAATCATGTGGGAAACGATGCGGCTGTTTTTAATGAGACGATCCGCCACCTTGAGTTGGCCGGATACGAGGTTACTACTTATACAGAGGAAGATGTATTGAACCGGGAAGTTTTGGAACCGGTTATCTTCACCATGGCACGAAGTAAGGAGGTCGTGGAAAAATTAAAAGAATACGAAAACAGGGGAGCTGTGGTGGTGAATTCGGGTTATGGTATTTCCAATTGTACCCGCGAGCAGATGACGCGTCTGCTGGTAGACAATAACATACCTCATCCCAGAAGTATTATAACTCCCACCAAAGATCATCATATTGCCCAGCGTCTGAAAGAAGAGGGTATGGATAATTGCTGGATCAAACGGGGCGATTTCCATGCGATACACCGCGAAGATGTAACCTACGTACGACATATCGAAGAGGCCGAAGGTATCTTAAGCGAATATGCCCTGCGTGGTATTCCCAATGCAGTGATAAACGATCACCTGGCGGGCGACCTGGTTAAGTTTTACGGTGTGGCCGGAAGTGATTTCTTCTATTGGTTTTATCCGTTTAATATGAATCACAGTAAATTCGGACACGAGCAGATTAACGGTAAAGCTACAGGGATTGCCTTTTCGGTGGAGGATATGCACGCTATATGCGAACGTTCTGCCCAGGTGCTGAAGGTTAAGATTTATGGCGGCGACTGTATCATTTCGCCCGAAGGCGAGATTCGTATCATCGATTTTAACGACTGGCCCAGTTTTGCCCCTTGCAGAGATCAGGCTGCACCTCATATAGCACGTTGTATTATTGAAAGTGGTAAGGATTTATTGGCATGAAAGAAGAAATTAAATCTACGCTGAAGTCGATGGACACCGAAGAGTTTATCGACCTGGCGTTTTACAGGCCCATCGGTTATCTGTGGGCCAAATTATTTGAACGGTTACACATAACCCCCAACGCTGTTAGCGTGGCTTCCATCTTTTTGGGTGTGGCTGCCGGCGTATTGTTTTATTTTGATGATCTTGCCTATACTATTCCGGGCATCTTGTTGCTTATCTGGGCGAACTCTTTCGATAGCGCCGACGGACAGCTG
Source organism: Macellibacteroides sp. (assembly GCF_050251695.1). NCBI lineage: Bacteria > Pseudomonadati > Bacteroidota > Bacteroidia > Bacteroidales > Porphyromonadaceae > Macellibacteroides > Macellibacteroides sp. The sequence continues at coordinate 8,397 of NZ_JBFWMI010000074.1, read as the reverse complement.
GCTCGTATGACGGGGCAGTATTCGCGTCTGGGACGTGTACTGGATGGTGTTTGCGGCGATATCTGGTTTATCACCATCTATGCGGCTATCTGCTTTAGGCTTACCCCCGAGTTTGGTATTTGGATTTGGCTGATGGCTGCCGTAGCCGGGTATTTTCATAGTATGCAGGCTTCCATGGCCGATTATTACAGAAACTTCCACCTCTATTTCCTGAAAGGGAAGAAGGGCAGCGAGCTTGAAGATTCGTCTATCCTGGTGGCACGTAACAAGGAAATTACCTGGAAATCGGATCCGGTGGAGAAGTTCTTCATGTTCTTTTATGTTCCTTATACTCAGAAACAGGAACAGCGGACGCCTGCCATGCAGAAGTTTCGTACCACACTTCGTAACGTGTACGGCGACCGCGAAATGCCCCAGTGGTTGCGCGAGCATTTCCGTACGCTGAGCAAGCCTTTGATGAAGTATACCAATATCCTGTCGTTCAATACGCGTGTAATTGTGCTTTTCGTATCCCTGCTGATCGATATGCCCTGGATATACTTCGTATTCGAACTTACGGTGCTGAACGGGTTGTTGCTGTATATGCGCACCACCCACGAACGGATCTGCAAAGAAACAGAACAACTTGTATTAAATAAAGAGAATAAAGCATGATTAAAGGTTTGATTTTTGACTATGGAGCCACCATCGATTCCAATGGTACGCATTGGGCGGAAGTTATCTGGAACCAATACCAGACGGCCGGTGTGCCTATCTCCAAAGCCAACTTTCGCGACGCGTATGTGTATGCCGAAAGAGCCCTGGCCGTAAATCCGTACATTAAACCGGAGGATAATTTCCTGCGGTTGATGCAGGTGAAGATCAGGATCGAGTTCGACTACCTGCTGGGCGAAGGGATCTTATCTAAGAACGATACAACCGATTCTGTAATCGATGCCATTGCCACCGGCTGTTACGAAGATGCCCGTAAGTCGGTTGAGGCTGCCAAGGCTACGCTGGATGTATTGTCTGCCCGTTATCCCATGGTGCTGGTATCCAATTTCTATGGTAATATTCAGGCTGTGCTGGATGACTTCAAACTAACATCCTATTTCCCGGTTGTGATTGAATCGGCCGTAGTGGGGGTGCGTAAACCGGATCCGGCTATTTTCCGTCTGGGAGTGGAGGCGCTTGCCCTGCAACCCGAAGAGGTGGTGGTGATAGGTGACTCGTACCGCAAAGATATTCAGCCTGCACAGTCGCTGGGATGCGACACAATCTGGATTAAAGGAGCCGGATGGGACGATTCCGAGGCGGCTGTTCAACACGATAAAATTATTACTGATATAGCGCAGCTACAGGAGCTTTTGTAAATTGCTCCGTAGCTGTAGATAGACTTTAGTCGGTTTCTACCGGCCTATTGCTTGCCTTTTCTGAATTCGGCGGGCGATTGGCCGGTATGTTTTTTAAAGAACTTACCGAAGGTGGACTGGTTGGAGAAGTTAAGCATATCCGACACCTGTTGCACCGTCATATTGGGTGTTTTAAGTAATATCTTGGCATCCAGGATAAGCGAATGGTCGATCCAGTTGTTGGTGGTCTTGCCGGTGAGCTCCTTCAGGACGGCCGAGAGGTACTGGGGGGTGATGCACATCTTGCCGGCATAGAAGCTAACGGAGTGTTCTTCGCGGCTGTGCTTGAACATCAGTTTCAGAAATTGCTGGAACAGCTCTTCCTTACGAGATAGTTCGAAAGGTACGATGTCGTTCTTCTTAAAGATGATGTTTTTTAGTTCGAAAAACAGGTGGAACAACAAGGACTGGATTGCCTCTTTGTGGAACAGATGCTCTTTGGCTTCGGCCCGTTTGCGGATCAACGTAAACAAGGTATCCAGCACGGATACCTCTTCGTCGGTAAGCTCTACACTGGGGTTTTTGCGTAAGAACATATACTGCAACGAATTATCACCGTCATCGTTCTTCTTAGGCATATTGCTAAGCATATCTTTCGATATCACCATGATTTTGCCTTCCAGTTCTTCGGGCCTGCACTGTACTTCCAATATATGATCGGGTAGAATAAAAAACAGGGTGTTTGCCTGCAGAGGAAATTTTAGATAGTCAACGTTGATGGTAACTTCTCCTTTTGTAAGCAGAATCAGACAAAGTCCGTTGATACGTACGCTCATGGGGGCATCTTCTGCCAGATACTCCGCACAATTATCTGCTGCTTTGAATTTTGTTTGAAGCAATTCGATCACCAAATCGTTGGAAAAAGAGTGGGGGTGACCGATATTTTCGTTAATCTGTATAATGTCTATCAGTGGTAAATCAGCCGATTTCATATTTGTTGTTCTTTTTTAAGATGCCAAAAGTAGTGTTTTTATGTAATTGGGCCTACATTTGCGGGGATAAACGCAATTAAATAGACATAAATAATGAAACATACCATTTATATTCTTATATTGGGAATTTTGTTTTTCTGTACACCTTTACGTGCTCAAGAAAAGAACAAACCTTTCCAGCACCTGTCCCTTTCGCTTGGGGCAGGAACCATGGGTGCCGGTCTGCAGCTTACCGCCCCTTTACATCCTCACTGGGCCTTGCGTGCCGGCTTTGATGCCCTTCCGCTGGATATTTCGTTCAACTATTACGAAGGAGAATACGAGGTTGCCACCAATTCGACCGTCAAATTCCTGAACGGTAATGTGTTGGCAGATTGGTATCCGATGCGAAACGGACTCTTTCATGTAACCGGAGGGGTATTTCTGGGGGAGAGCTCTGCCAAAGGGGTGGCAAGGAGTGCGCGGTCGTACACCCTGAACGGACATACATTCGAACCCGAATACTTCGGTACGGCCCATGTTACCGTTAAAACGGCCTTTGCCAAACCCTACCTGGGTATAGGTTTGGGACGGGCCACACCCCGGTCGAGGTGGGCCTTCAGAACCGAATTGGGGGTGATGTACCACGGAACTCCCCGGGTGGAGGTGGTGAACAATACCGTATTTTTATTGTCTATAGGTGATTTGCCCGAGTTGAAGGAAGAGGTGGTGAAATATAAATTTTACCCTCAGCTTTCATTCAAGGTGGCCTATAGGCTGTTTTAAGCCCTTTACGCAATCCTTTTTTTAAAGATGCTGCGCAGCCTTTGTTAGGTTTTGAATAATTCTTATTACCTTTGGCGGTCATTTATAGAAAATAAGAACAAACTTATACAACGATGAATATATCTTACAACTGGCTGAAGGAATATCTTGATTTTGATTTACAGCCTGAAGAAGTTGCCGCAGCGCTTACCTCTATTGGTCTGGAAACAGGCGGTGTAGAAGAGGTTCAAACAATTAAAGGCGGATTGGAAGGTCTGGTAATAGGTGAAGTGCTTACCTGCGAAGAGCATCCTAATTCGGATCACCTGCATGTAACAACCGTAAATGTGGGACAGGGTGACCCGTTGCAGATTGTGTGCGGTGCCCCCAACGTGGCAGCCGGACAGAAAGTAGTTGTTGCTGTAAATGGCACCAAGCTCTACGACGGCGAAGAATCCTTTACCATCAAGCGTTCTAAAATACGCGGTATCGAATCGAACGGAATGATCTGTGCCGAAGACGAAATCGGTATCGGAACCGACCATGCCGGAATCATCGTACTTCCCGAAACGGCTGTTGTAGGAACGCTGGCTAAAGACTATTATAATGTAAAGAGCGACTATGTGCTGGAGGTGGATATCACTCCCAACCGTGTAGATGCTACTTCGCACTATGGTGTGGCACGCGACCTGGCTGCCTACCTGAAACAAAATAAGGTGAAGGCTACGCTTACACGTCCTTCGATAGAGGCCTTTAAGATTGACGATCCTTCGCCTGCCATTGAAGTGGTGGTTGAAAACACGGAGGCTTGTCCGCGTTACTCGGGTATCACCATCAAAGGGGTGACCGTAAAGGAGAGCCCGGAATGGTTGCAGAACCGGTTGAACGTTATCGGTCTGCGCCCCATCAATAATATTGTAGATATTACAAATTACATACTTCATGAACTTGGTCAGCCGTTGCACGCTTTCGATGCGGCAAAGGTAGCCGGCGGTAAAGTGGTTGTAAAGACGCAGCCCGAAGGTACTTCCTTCGTTACGCTTGACGGGGTTACCCGCACCCTTACCGATCGCGACCTGATGATCTGTAACGCCTCCGAAGCCATGTGTATCGGCGGTGTATTTGGCGGTCTGGATTCGGGCGTAACCGAAGCGACTACCGACGTGTTCCTGGAATCGGCCTATTTCCATCCAACCTGGATTCGTAAAACAGCCCGTCGCTTCGGTCTGAATACGGATGCATCGTTCCGTTTTGAACGTGGTCTGGATCCCAACAATACAGTATACGTTCTAAAGCGTGCCGCCCTCCTTATCAAGGAGATTGCCGGAGGAACCATTTGCGGACAGATTCAGGATGTATATCCCGAAGCCGTTAAGCCTTACAGTGTTTCTGTAACTTACAACAAGATAAACACCCTGATCGGAAAAGAGATACCGGCCGAAACGGTTAAGAGTATCCTTGAAAGTCTGGAGATGGAGATCGTTTCGGAAACAGCCGAAGGCCTGCAACTGAACGTTCCTGTATACCGTGTGGACGTACAACGCGACGTAGACGTGATTGAAGATATTCTGCGTATCTATGGCTACAACAACGTTGATTTCAGCGACAGCGTGAAGTCTAACCTGAGCTATAAGACTCCGACCGACCGTAGCTACGAACTGCAGCAGCTTATCTCGGAACAGCTTTGCGGAAGCGGATTCAACGAAATAATGAATAACTCGCTTACACGTGCGGGCTACTACGAAGGTTTGTCTACTTACCCTGCATCGCATGCAGTAATGTTGATGAATCCGCTTAGTGCAGACCTGAACTGTATGCGCCAGACGCTTCTGTTTGGTGGTTTGGAAAGTATTGCCCACAACCGCAACCGTAAGAATGGCGACATCAAGTTCTTCGAGTTCGGTAACTGCTACGATTACGATACTGACAAGGTAAAGGAAAACGAAACCTTATCGGCTTTCACCGAAGAATTCCGTCTCGGACTTTGGGTAAGCGGTAACAAGGTATCCAATAACTGGGCGCATGCCGACGAGAAAGCAACCGTTTACGAACTGAAAGCCTATGTAGAGAATATTCTGGTACGTCTGGGTGTGAATACGGGTAAGCTTGTATTCGGCAACCTGACGAACGACATCTATTCGGCTGCTCTCAGCATTACTACCGGTGCAGGTCGTCAGCTGGGTACACTGGGTGTTGTAAATAAGAAGCTATGCAAAGGGATGGACATAGACGGCGAGGTTTATTATGCCGAACTGTCGTGGACACTGCTTATGAAGGAGATTAAGAAGAGCAAGGTTACCTATAGCGAAATCTCTAAATTCCCTGCCGTTAAGCGCGACCTGGCTTTGTTGCTGAATAAGAGCGTACAATTTGCCGAAATACAGAAAATTGCTTTCGACAGCGACCGCAAACTTCTTAAGAAAGTAGAGCTGTTCGACGTTTACGAAGGTAAGAACCTGTTGCCGGGTAAAAAGTCGTACGCCGTAAGCTTCTACCTTCAGGACGAAGAAAAGACGCTTACCGACAAGCAAATTGATGCCATCATGAAGAAGATCCAGACTAATCTGGAACAGAAGCTTGAGGCCCAACTAAGATAATTATCTATTATAAAATATAATTAAATAAACAATATGGGAAGAGCGTTCGAATATCGTAAAGCGAGAAAAATGAAACGTTGGGGTAATATGGCCCGTGTTTTTACAAAATTGGGTAAGGAAATTACCATTGCAGTAAAAACAGGAGGACCCGACCCCGAAACCAATCCCCGTCTGCGTGTGCTTATTCAGACTTCCAAGAAAGAGAACATGCCCAAAGAAAACGTGGAACGCGCCATCAAGAAGGCAAGCTCCAAGGATTTTACGGACTACAAGGAGATGAACTACGAAGGATACGGACCATACGGTATCGCTATCTTTGTAGAAACAGCCACAGACAATACCACCCGTACAGTGGCCAACGTACGCAGCTATTTCAATAAACTTGGCGGATCGCTGGGAACTACAGGTAGCCTGGAATTCCTTTTCGACCACAAGTGTGTATTCCACGTAGCTAAGAAAGAGGGTATCTCGTTGGAAGATCTCGAGCTGGAACTGATCGACTACGGAGTGGATGAGCTGGAAGAAGACGAAAACGAAATTGTAATTTATGGCGAATTCGCCCAAAATTCAAACATCCAGAAATACCTGGAAGAAAACGGATTCGAAATCAGCAGCGCCGAGTTTGAACGTATCCCCAACGATACAAAATCTGTAACACCCGAACAGCGTGAGCAGATTGAGAAGCTTATCGATAAGCTGGAAGACGACGAAGATGTACAAAACGTTTTCCATAATATGAAGGAGGAAGACGAGGAGTAATCCCTGATTCCCTTATCAATCTCAGGAAATAGAAAGCCTTCCGACAGCTACATCAAGTAGCCCGGAAGGCTTTTGTATTATATTTCTTTTGTGCTAGAGCAGCTTCACTCTGATCACCTCGTTGATGTTGGTTGTATAGCGTGGAGAGAGATGTTCCTGTTTCATCTTCCAGGTGCGGAACTCCTGGGCTGCAAGCTTGAGTACCGGATTTCCAAATTTATTATTCAGTTTGTCTATCGTTTGCATCAGCGATTTATGACGTGGATCCGAATTAAAGAACAGAGAGGGTTGAAGCTCTGTTTCATTAATAAAATCCATCAGTATCACTCCGGCTCTTTTATAACGGAATTCATTTTTAAAGATACGATCTAATGCAGAGGTGGCAGCCTTACTTAATTCGATGGACGAAGAGGTTGGAAACGGTAATTTAAGATGAAGGCTATTGCTGTATTGTTCGCATGCATCGCCAAATCGATTGGTTGAGATAAAAACGATCAATGAACGGCAAAACGATTTTTGCCTCCGGAGTTTTTCGGCTGCTGTTACGGCAAAGGTGGTGATTCTCTCACTAATCTCTTCCTGTTTGGTATATTCTTTCTCGAAAGTCCGCGTGATGGCAATGCTTTGTCTTTTCTCTTTCAATTCCATGTCGTGGGCTTTGAACCCGTTCAGCTCTTCCAGTAATTTTACTCCGTTGATAGTCATATGGCGCCTTACCCACTCTTTGTCCAGTAGTGAAAACTCGTAGGCGGTTTGTACACCGATAGCCTTTAATTTAATGGCTTGCCGGCGTCCTATACCCCAAACATCTTCCACCTTAAGCCACTTTAGTGCTTTGATACGACGCAGCTCCGAATCAATCACATAACTGCCTCCCGTGCGGTCGTGAAACTTTTTAGCAATGTGATTGGCCACTTTCGCCAACGTTTTGGTAGGGGCAATACCCACACTGACAGGTATTCCGGTCCATTTAAGTACATGAGACCTCATGCGTAGTCCGTAGTCTGTAAAATCTTCCTGTATCCCGTCCAGATTCAAAAAACATTCGTCGATACTGTATATCTCCTGTTCCGGACTATACCCGGATAGTATGCTCATAACCCGCTGACTCATATCTCCATACAATGGGAAATTGGCAGAGAATACGGCAATTTGGTTACGTTCTACCAGATGTTGAATCTGAAACGCCGGTACAGCCATCCCTACACCCAATGCTTTTGCTTCGTTGCTTCGTGCAATAACACATCCATCGTTATTGGAAAGAACGACGACAGGTTTACCGTTGAGTGACGGATTGAACATCCTTTCGCAGGAGGCATAAAAATTATTACAGTCAACCAGCGCAAACATTATACCTTTTTAATTACATAGGTGACAATTCCCCAGATTGTAAAATCGTTATCCTTGTTCACCTCTATTACCGGATAGTCGGGGTTGGAGGGAACAAGCAGGCACCGGTCTTTTTCAATTCGGATTTTCTTGACGGTAAACTCTCCGTCAACAAAGCAAACTGCAATCTTTCCATCTTGCGGGTCCAGACTACGATCCACAACCAACAGATCGCCTTCGCTCAGGTCGGTATCCATCGATACGCCGTTTACCAAAGCAAAATAGGTAGCTGCAGGATGTTTTATGATGTATTTGTTCAAATCGATCGCCTGAGCTATAAAGTCTTGAGCCGGCGAAGGAAATCCCGCCTTAACTCCACCAATCAATGGAATTTCGGTTTCGTTATCTCCGGAAGCGGAGTAAAGGTCAAGGTTGGCGGACGAATGTAGCTTGGTTACCATTTCTGTTTTATGTTTGGTACAAAGATACAAAAAAGAGAAAAGCAACAGGCCGACTTCACCAAAGGAAAGTCGGCCTGCCGTATTAATTGAGAAATGTAAATCAGAACCTGGTATCCGATAAACGGGCCGCTGTTTCGTTGAACGAGCTGATCAGTTGATGCATCACGGAATCTACTGTAGGACA
>NZ_JBFWMI010000073.1:11992-16225 GCF_050251695.1 Macellibacteroides sp. | reverse complement strand
TTGCAGAAGGCCAACGCCGGTATGTGGAGACCTTTTCGGCCTATGCCCGAAACTTTCTGGGCAACATGGAACGTCCGGATGTGGATAAGATTTCCGGATTGAGTCCGGTTATCTCCATCGAGCAGAAAACAACCAACAAGAATCCGCGCTCTACGGTGGGTACCACTACCGAGATATATGACTTTTTCCGTCTGCTTTATGCCCGCGCGGGCGAAGCCTATTCCTACTTATCGGGCGAGAAGATGGTCAAGTACACCGAAGAGCAGATTCTGGATCTGATCCTGACCCGCTATGCCGGAAAGAAAACCTACCTGCTTGCACCGGTTGTACGCAGCCGTAAAGGACATTACAAGGAACTTTTCGAGCAAATACGCAAGAAGGGCTACCTCAATGTGCGTGTGGACGGCGAGCTGAGGGAGATATTTCACGGAATGAAACTGGACCGCTACAAGAACCATAACATTGAAGTGGTGATTGATAAGCTGGTAGTTTCGGCAACCGACGAGCGGCGGTTGAAGGAAAGTCTCCGTATAGCCATGAAACAGGGCGACGGATTGGTGGTGGTGCTGGATGCCGAAACCAACGAAGCCCGCCATTTCAGTAAAAGACTGATGTGTCCTGTTACAGGATTGTCTTACGGCGAACCCGCACCCCATAATTTTTCGTTTAACTCGCCCCACGGTGCTTGTCACAAGTGCAAAGGATTGGGCGAGGTAAACCTGCTGGATATGGAAAAGATTGTTCCGGACAGCAGTCAGAATATCTACCAGGGCGGTATCGCTCCCTTGGGTAAATATAAGAATGCCTTGATATTCTGGCAGATCGAAGCCATATGCGACAAATACGGAGTGAATGTAAAGACGCCGATCTGCGACATTCCCGAAGAGGCGATGGACGAAATACTGAACGGAACCGACGAACGGCTGCAGATAAAGAACGAGTCGCTGGGCAACTCCAACTATTTCCTTACCTACGAAGGCGTATCTAAATATATCTTGATGCAGCAAGAGTCCGAAGCCTCTGCTTCCGCCCAGAAGTGGGCCGGACAATTCATCAAGATGTCTGCCTGTCCCGAGTGTAACGGTCAGCGGTTAAACAAAGAAGCCCTGCATTATAAGATAGCAGGTAAAAACATAGCCGATATATCCGGACTGGATATATCCGAATTAAGCGAGTGGGTGGATTCTCTGCACAACAAGCTCTCTTCCAAGCAACAACAGATAGCTACCGAGATTTTGAAAGAGATCCGTTCACGCCTCAACTTCATGCTGGATGTGGGATTGGATTACCTGTCCATGAACCGGGCATCCGCTTCGCTGTCGGGAGGCGAGAGTCAGCGTATCCGTCTGGCAACCCAGATCGGGAGTCAGCTTGTAAACGTACTTTATATCCTCGACGAGCCCAGTATCGGACTACATCAGCGCGATAACGTGCGCCTGATCAACTCGCTCAAGCAACTGCGTGATACGGGCAACTCGGTAGTCGTGGTAGAGCACGATAAAGACATGATGCTGGAAGCCGACTATGTTATCGATATGGGGCCCAAGGCCGGACGCCTGGGTGGCGAGGTTGTATTTGCAGGAACTCCCGCCGAGATGCTGCAAGCCAACACCCTGACGGCGGCATACCTTAACGGACTGCAGGAGATAGCTGTTCCGGTTGAGCGGCGCAAAGGTAACGGTAAGTTTATCACCATACACGGAGCCCGCGGAAATAACCTGAAAAAGGTGGATGCAACCTTCCCGCTGGGCACCATGATCTGCGTGACCGGCGTATCCGGTAGCGGTAAATCGTCGCTGATAAACCGCACACTGCAACCCATACTTAGTCAGCATTTCTATCGTTCGCTGGAAGATCCGTTGCCCTACGATTCCATCGACGGCATCGAGCATGTAGATAAAGTGGTAAACGTAGACCAGTCGCCCATCGGCAGATCACCCCGAAGCAATCCGGCAACCTATACGGGTATCTTTTCGGACATCCGCAGTTTGTTCGTAGACCTGCCCGAAGCCAAGATAAGGGGATACAAACCCGGCCGCTTCTCCTTCAACGTATCGGGAGGCCGGTGCGAGACCTGTAAAGGAAACGGTTACAAGACCATCGAGATGAACTTCCTGCCGGATGTGCTCGTTCCCTGCGAGGAGTGCCACGGCAAACGCTACAACCGCGAAACACTGGAGGTGCGTTTCAGGGGGAAATCCATAGCCGATATTCTGGATATGACTATCAATATGGCGGTTGAATTCTTCGAAAACATTCCTTCCATACTGTACAAGATCAAGGTTCTGCAGGATGTGGGATTGGGATACATCAAGCTGGGACAACCCTCCACCACCTTATCGGGAGGAGAGAGTCAGCGTGTGAAACTGGCCACCGAACTTGCCAAGCGGGACACGGGTAAAACCCTGTACGTACTGGACGAACCTACAACCGGTCTGCATTTTGAAGACATCCGGGTGTTGCTGGGAGTACTTAATAAGTTGGTAGATAAAGGCAACACAATCATTGTAATTGAGCATAACCTGGATGTGATCAAGAGCGCCGACTATATCATCGACATGGGGCCCGAAGGGGGAAGGCGAGGGGGACAGCTTCTTTTTGCCGGAACTCCGGAAGCTATGATTCAACAGGAAATCAACAGCTTTACGGCTCCCTTCCTGAAAGAAGAGCTTAAAAGTAAATTAAAGTAACGAAACATTCCGAAATATACAGAAGATGAAGAATCCCATTGTAATGATTAAGCAATGTGTGGAGAAGGACGAACCCTACTTCGTACTTCGAGGTCAGGATGTTTGTGCCCTGGCTGCCATCGAGGCGTATTATGAAGCCGTAAAAGATAAGGTGAAAGACCCCTATTTTATTGAAGAGATACAGGAGATCAAGAATGATTTCCATGCATTTTTGAAGGAACAGCAGACTAAAATACCCGATTGATGATGGCAGACGATACCTATAAAACGATTACCGGAGTGGTGGATAGCTGCTATACCGAGAAGCGAAGCCGCTTTATAGCCTATGCTGTTCCGGTTCGCACCGTAGAGGAGGTAAAAGAACAGGTTGATAAGTTTAGAAAACAATATTACGATGCCCGCCATGTCTGCTGGGCTTACATGCTGGGACCGGATCGCTCCACCTTTCGTGCCAACGACGACGGAGAACCTTCGGGCACTGCCGGCAAACCTATCCTGGGACAAATTAATTCGCTGGAACTTACCGATATTCTGGTGGTGGTGATCCGCTACTTCGGAGGAATCAAGCTGGGTACCGGGGGACTGATTGTGGCCTATCGTGCCGCGGCGGCTGAGGCGCTTTCGCTTGCCGAGATAGAAGAGCGTACAGTGGACGAAGAGATTACCGTGCAGTTTGAATATCCCTTTATGAACGGAATCATGCGTATCATAAAGGAAGACAACCCCGAGGTGCTGTCGCAGTCGTTCGACATGAACTGCGAGATGACCCTCCGCATCCGCAAAAGCGAAGCCGATAAATTGCGTAACCGCCTGTTGAAGGTGGAGACAGCCTACCTGAAAGAATAGGAGATAGGCTGATTATAACTCCCGTTCAGGTGAAGACTAAGGTTTAATCCCGTTTAATTTAATCTTATTTATAGCAGGTTTCCTCAAATGCCTCCATGGGCCCGTTCAAACGCGCCCATGGAGGCATTTAATCGGGCCCATGGGCGCAAGCCGCCAACCCGGTATCTTTCAGACTTAATTGTATATACTTTCCGCTTTATGATTCCTTTAATATTGCTTTATTTACTGTAGACCCGTGCCGGAATACCCGTATACCTTTAAGTGAGGTGACTTGATTTTAATCAAATAGATAGCTGTTTTAGGAAGTTTCTTTAAACTAATAGGCTAAGAATAAACCCTATATGTCTAAAATTGCTATTTTTATCCTGTTTATTTGTGATCCTTTAATTTAATACCCTCCTTATCTAATATTTATTGGTATGAAAATAGACAGACGAAAATTCTTTAAGACTGTTGGAACCGGTACCGCTGCGCTGGGATTAGGTTCCGTTCCTTTTGTTTCTCAAGCCTCCTCTTTATCTTCCCAGCAGAAGGAAGACGACGAACAGGTATTGTTTATCGGCGACAATATAGCCATTGCCGATACGGTGTACGGAAAGGTGAAGGGCTATATTCTGCGGGATGTATATACTTTTCTGGGTATGCCTTACGGCGCGGATACGTCGGGCAAGAACCGATTTATGCCCCCTGCAGAGCC
>NZ_JBFWMI010000073.1:0-11892 GCF_050251695.1 Macellibacteroides sp. | reverse complement strand
CCAATGCTGCAATGACACGCCTGAATAAGGAGACCGGTGTATCCGGTATGATGCGCGGCGGATTTGCTCCCGTGGCCGATGGATTCCACCTGCCTTCGGATACTTTTTATTCGGATCCCACCAGCTTCTCATCTTCTATCCCGCTGATGATATGCACCACCTTCCACGAATGGTCGCCCAGCCGTACCGATCCGGAGATAGAAAAGATGACGATGGACGGACTGCAGGAACGGATTAAAGCCATGAAAGGGGATAAAGCTCCAGTCATTGTAGATGCGTATGCAAAAGCATTTCCCAAGGCTAAGCCCATCGAACTCTTTGCTTTGATCATCTCTTCCCGTCAGGGTGCGGTAGCTACGGCCGAAGCCAAGCTTAAACAGAATGCGCCGGTATATATGGCCTGGTTCGGATGGGAGCCTCCATTGTTCGACAACCGTATGCGCGCTTTCCACTGTCTGGATATCTGCTTCTGGTTCAAGAATACAGACTTGATGCTTACCCATACAGGCGGCGGTGCCCGTCCCCGTAAATTATCTGTAAAGATGGCGGATGCCCTGCTGAATTTTATGAAGAAGGGAGACCCTAACGGAGGAGCTTTGCCACAATGGCCCCGGTTTACGTCGGAAAAGGGTGAAGTGATGGTGCTGAACGATGTATGTGAAGTGAAAAACGATCCCGACCGCCAGGCAAGGGCTACGTTGGTATAGCATAAAAAAAGAGGGTGATTTTCACCCTCTTTTTATTCTGTTTATTCCTTGGGAAGGACATTCTTAAGCAGTTCCGGAATTTCCACCCGGTCGCATTTAATAGACGAAAGTCGTTTTTTCCCCTCTTCCGAAAGAGAGAAATACATCTGTCGTTTATCCTTATCACCCAGTACACGGTCTACCAACCCCTTATCTTCTATCGATTTAATTACCTTAGAGGCATTGGAATGGGTGAGTCCGAGGGCCGCGGCAATCTCGCCGGAAGACAGTTTGCCTTTCTGCAACGTACACAACAGCATCCCTTCGTTTAGACAAAGGTCGTGTGTCTGCTGAAAATTAGCTTCAAAATCTCCGATGGATCGGTATATATCTCGTATTAAGCACAATGTATCCATATCAATTCGTTTTGTTTACAAAATTAATACATTTATTTTAAAGATGAATTCTCCACAGGCAATACAAATGCATGAGCCGGAAAAATACATTTTTCCTGGTTGTTGTATTCATCGATAAGAGAGACAACCCGGTTGGCCTTCTCTTCGTCGGTAAACGAAAAGTAAAGCAGCGAATTGTAGATCTGTTTTTCTTTTCCAAGCCAGCTGGCGGCAAAGGCAAGCGATACGGCAGGCTTCATGCCTTTGGTGTCGACCATGCTTAATACCGGCACGGAAGCTTTCTGAAGAATGGCGAGGATGGAATCTTTCACATCCTCGACCGACATAACCACGATTAGTTTCATATGCAGTTTATTTTTTTTCGTTATCGGCGTACTTGTTACGTACCAGTTTATAATATAACAAAGGAACAACCACAAGCGTTAGAAGCGTAGAGGTGATGGTTCCTCCCATCAGCGAGATAGCCAGTCCCTGGAACAAGGGGTCGAACAGTATCACAATCGCACCGATAACCACCGTACCGGCCGTAAGGATAATGGGTATGCTGCGTACAGCCCCCGATTCGATGATGGCCTGCTTGATAGGAACACCTTCCTTCAATCGAATGTTTATAAAGTCGATCAGCAGCAGCGAATTACGTACCATCACTCCGGCCAGAGCAATAAACCCGATCATGGAGGTGGCGCTGAAGTATGCTCCCATAATCCAGTGACCCAATATGATACCGATCAGCGAGAGGGGAATGGCTGCAAGCATCACGATGGGAGAGGAGAAGCTCTGGAACCAGCCCACTATCAGCATGTAGATAATGATGATGGCCACCAGGAAGGCTATACCCAGGTCGCGGAACACTTCGTAGGTAATCTGCCATTCGCCGTCCCATTTCAGGGAGTAATCCGTTTCGTTTTCAGGCTGTTCGCTGTTCAGCACAGTCAGACTGTATCCTTCGGGCAATTGCACCTTTTCCAATTCCTTGTTCATATTCATCAGGGCATAAACCGGACTTTCCAATGCTCCGGCCATATCTCCGGTAACGTACACCACCCGCTTCTGGTTTTTACGGGCAATGCTCTTTTCTTTCAACTCCTTCTTTACCACGGCAATGTCGCCAATGGCAACCGGTTGGCCCATCTGGTTGATCACCTTGATATTCTTTATCTCCTCGATGCTGGCTTTATCCATATCCGAAAGCTGCAGTACGATGTTAACCGGGTTCTCTGCCTGGGCATCGTGCATTATACCTACGGGCATACCAGACAATGCTGCGCGGATATTGGCAGTAACCATAGCGGGTACTACGCCTCTTTGCATAGCCTTTTCCTTATCAACCTCAAAGCGGTAACGGTCGTGATCGTCTTCCATCATCCAGTCTACATCCACCACATCGGTGGTTTTGGCAAAGATGTCTTTTACCTGACGGGCCAGCTGGATCTGTGTTTCGTAATCCGGACCGTAAATCTCGGCTACCAGGGTAGATAATACCGGGGGACCGGGAGGAACTTCCACCACTTTGGCATTGGCATTGTACTTGCGGGCGATGTCCTGGATAGGTTTACGCATCTTCTTGGCTATGTCGTGACTCTGGATAGAACGCTCTCCTTTATCGGTGAGGTTTACCTGGATGTCTGCCACATTATCTCCCTTACGCAAGTCGTAGTGACGCATCAACCCGTTAAAGCTGATGGGTGCCGATGTACCCACATAGGTCTGGTAATCTATTACATTCTCCTGATTGGCTATAAAGGCTGCTATTTCCTTGGTTACCGCTGCAGTCTGCTCCAGCGATGTTCCTTCGGGCATATCGATCACCACCTGAAACTCATTCTTATTGTCGAAAGGCAACATCTTTACAGGTACCAGCTTGAAGTAGAAGAACGATATGGATATCAATAGCAACACAGTTGTGCCGATCATAAATCCCCAGCGCAGTTTTCTGGATTCCAGCATGGGGGATACCAACTTCTCATAGAGGCGGTATACTTTGCCTTGTTGTACTTCGGTCTGCTCCTTGTTTTCTTCCACCACTACGCCGGAACCTACTTTATCTTCGTTAGACAAAGAGCTCTTTTTATCCTTCTCACGTAAGAACAGGTAACCCAGGTAAGGGGTGATGGTTAAGGCAACTAACAACGAGAATGCCATGGCGATGGAGG
Organism: Macellibacteroides sp.; assembly: GCF_050251695.1. Lineage (NCBI taxonomy): Bacteria > Pseudomonadati > Bacteroidota > Bacteroidia > Bacteroidales > Porphyromonadaceae > Macellibacteroides > Macellibacteroides sp. The sequence goes on along the minus strand of NZ_JBFWMI010000073.1, from coordinate 8,637 downwards.
CACCGATGGGCATCGGACTCATATACGGTCCCATTAAACCCGACACGAATGCCATGGGCAGAACGGCGGCAATAACGGTAAAGGTTGCTAAAATGGTTGGATTACCCACTTCGTTTATGGCAAACAGAGCAGCCTGACGGAAGGGCAACAGCTTCATCTTGAAGTGCCTGTGCATGTTTTCGGCAATAATGATGGAGTCGTCCACCACAATCCCGGTTACAAACACGAGGGCGAATAAAGTGATTCGGTTGAGGGTATAATCCATCGCGTAGTAGGCAAACAGTGTAAGAGCAAAGGTTACCGGTACGGATAGAAATACCACCAGTCCCCCGCGCCATCCCATGGCGGTCATTACGAACAATGTAACCGCAATAATTGCGCCGAACAGGTGCAACAACAGCTCGTCAACTTTATGTGAGGCTGTATTACCGTAGTTGCGCGTTACGCTAACCTGTACGTCGGATGGAATCAGCTCCGTTTTAAGATGATCTACCTTTTCAAGGATCTTTTCCGACAACTTCATGGCGTCTGTTCCCTGTCTTTTGGAGATGGCAAGGGTTACCGCTTCGTAATCCGAAGGGAATTGCTCCGATTTGCCGGATTCAATCTTGCCGTATCCAAAGGAAACATATTGCGAAGGATTCTCCGGACCTTCCTCTACGGTGGCAATCTGGTGCATGTAGACTGGTTGATTGTTGTTCATCCCAACAATGAGGTTTGCCACATCGTCGGCCGAATGCAGGAAGTTTCCCGTCTCAACCGTAAACATCTCGTTGTTGGCATATAACTTACCTGCCTGCATCTGCATGTTGGATCCCTTGATGTAGTTGGCAACCGATGTGAAATCGAGGTTATTGCCGGCCATCTTGTCTTTATCCACCGTAACCTTCACCTGACGGCTTCGTCCGCCCAGAATGTCTACATACGATACGTCCGGTATCTTTTTAAGTTCGCTGCGCAGTACTTCGGCCTGTTGCTTCAGACTATAGTCGCTGTAGTTTTCGCTCCACAACGTGAGCGAAAGAGCCGGCACATCGTCGATCGAACGGGTTTTAATAAGGGGCATGGTGGCACCTTCGGGCATTTTGTCCATACCCTTCATCAGTTCGTTGTATAGCAACACCAGTGAGTTTTCCAGGTTGTCGCCTACGTAAAACTGTACGGTAAGCATGGCCTGGTCGTGCATGGCATTGGAGTATACATATTCGACCCCTTTTATGTTGGATATTATCTTTTCAAGTGGGGCAACCACGCGTGAATCCATCTCCTGGGGAGTAGCACCGGGCATGCCGATAAATATATCTGCTACCGGAACTTCAATCTGAGGTTCTTCTTCCCGGGGAATCAGCATGGTGCTGAATATCCCAACAAGCAGGAAGGCTACCATAAGCAGAATTGACAATTTACTTTGTAAAAAAGCTCCTGCTATCGATCCTGATAATCCTTGTCTGTTACTCATATCCTTATTCTGCTATTAAACAACTGTTATACAATCTACCCTGGGAAGAGGTAACTACTTTGTCCTGAGGACTCAGACCCGAAAGAACTTCCACCTGGTCGCCCCATTGTTTTCCCAAACGTACCCAGCGGAGCAGTGCCTTATTGTCGGCTGTAACGATATAAACTCCTTTCAACTGGTCTTTTTCAATAAGGGCCGATTGCGGGATAAGCAATCCTTTGGAAGCTGTTTCTTTCTTTGCCACCGGAATAAACACATGAACATACATTCCGGTATATACACCTGTCTTCACCGAATCGGGAAGGGATAGCTTGATTATATACTGACCGCCGGTAGTGGTGGACGAGGGACTCTTCTCGCGAACGGTGGTTGCAAAGGTTTTGTTCATTGATTTGACGGTGATATGTGCCTGCATCCCTTCAGAGATATATGGGATATCACTTTCGGTAACACTGGCGATGACTTCCAGCGTTCCGGGTTTCTCAATAACTACAAGAGGCATACCGGGACTGGCAAGCATGCCATTGTCGGCGCTGACCTGTGTAACTACGCCATCGAAGGGGGCTCTGAGCTGAGTGTATCCCCTGTGGGCGACAACCTCTTTCTGCATATTAAGCGCTGCATTGTATTTGGCCTGGATAGATTGGTAATTGAGGGTTACGTTTTCCAGCTCCTTGCGAGATACGCTTTTCTTTTCAAACAAGGTTTGATAGCGTTTGTAATCTTTTTCGGCAATCTCCAAAGCAGCCTTGGCTTCGGCAATCATAGCGCTGGTCTGACCTTCTTTAGCTGCCAGTTCGTCGTCCTGGATGGATACCAGCGGGGCGCCTTTAGCCACCTTTTGTCCCACACGTACATGTACTTTGTTTACCGTTCCCATAATACGCGTGCCGATATTGGCTACATCAAGCGAACGAATTTGTCCGTTGGCTACGATTCCGTCGTTCTGTTGCACGGTGGGGTTGACCGTAGTTACCTTTACGGTTGTAGAAGTTTGCTTCCGCTCTGCATCCGACGAACAGGAGGTTGCAATACCTAATGCGGCTATTCCTGCAATGATTGATAGGATTGATCTCATCTTTTTCATACGATATATGGCTTTATTTATTTACGATTTGTTTCTGTTAATAATTCGATATAGGCTTTCGTGACGTTTCTTTTGAATACAGATTGCGCTAAGGCCAGCTCAGTCTGCGCCAATTGAGTTTGCGAACGGAGCAGATCTGTTGTAGATACCAGTCCCTCTTCATATCTGTCTTGCAGGATACGTAAGGCCTCTTTAGCCTGTTCTGCCATCTGCTCGTTTTTAGTTGTCTCCAGTCTGAGGGTCTCCAGGGCACGGGTACTTTTCATAAGTTCGGCCTTTGCCTCGTCTTTTTGCTGTTCAAGCTGATTTGTCAGCTTTTGTATCTCGTAATTGGCAATATGGATGGTCCGCTTATCGCGCATTCCGTTAAAAATATTCCATGATAACTTAACACCTACCAGATAGCTGCCTTTGTCGAATTCGGCAAACCTGGAGTCATTGTACTGGTAACTTCCAAAAGCATTCAGCTTAGGAAGAAAATTCATTTTTGCCGATTGCCTCATGAATGTCTGCGCTTCGATGGCTTTACTCATGGCAACAAAGTCGGTTCTGTGATCGTTATATGCATACTCGGAAGCAGCCGTTTCGGTGATTTTATCCACTGAATATTGTACACCTGTCTCCGTTCCCATAATCAGGCTCAGCTTATCAGAGATATCCTTGATAGAGTTCGTTGCCTGCGATAAATCGGTTTCCAACTTGCTGTTAAACACTTGTGCATCTAATAAATCGGTGCGCTGAATCAACCCTTCGTCATAAAAAGCCTGTGCTCTTTTCAATCCTTCGGCAGAGGTTGCCAACGCCCGGCTTATCACCTCCCTGGCTTCGTATGCCAAAGCAAGTTCCATGTAAGCTTGCTTTACCTGAAAGGCCACATATTCGGTGGTTCGCACCTGCTGTAATCCGGCGATTTCTTTCCCTTTTTTAGCCGCCTTACGCTGATAGATAAGATCCGGATTAACCAGAGGCATCATCATTTCAACTTTCGGACTAAAGTCTTTGGTCATATTCGGATTATTAAGAGTGGCCGGATTAAAGTCGGCTGCTGTTACGATTCCCTGTTGCAGATTGAATCCGAATGCATTCAAGGGGTTGTCTGTAAACAAGGCTGTATAGGATAAATCTACCTGAGGCATAAAAATGGCAGCCGACTGATTATATTTTTCGGAGGCAATGTTCTTGTTCAACTCCGACTCTTTCAATGTCTTGTTATTTTCTTCTGCCAGTTGAATGGCTTCATTCAATAGAAGTTTGCGAACTTCGGTCTGCGCACTTAATGTATATGATAACATTATCGCTGCTGCAAACAGACCAGCCTTACGTAATTTGGATAGTCTCATTTTGATTCCTTTTTATCTTTTTTGAACATGCTTAACAGTAAACCACCCAGTAAAGCTCCCCAGATTGTGCTCATTATGGGCGAAGAGGTAATGGGACACGTCCCGCTAACACATCCGATGTAATGCCAGTAAAGGTATCCGCCTATGGCTCCAAGTATTATTCCGATGATGGCTAATACCTGTTCTTTTAGTATTTCTCCTGCTCGTTTCATTGTTTGATATTCAATTATTGTTTATTTCCTTATTAAAATTTCTTTAGATAATATTATCCACTAGAAATATGTTGCAAAGATATATATTATTTTAATACAAACAAATTTCCAAAAGAAAATAAATGTAATAAAAATAGTTTGAACTATATTTTCTTCAAAACAGGATATAATAAGTAGCGTGGGTATTTACTTATAAAACATACTTTGGGCTTTAGATGTTTAGCTTGTCTGATCCAGATCAGAATGAGGCTTAACGGTGAATGAACATGTTTTTTTTTAATTTAAGAGAACGTTTTTGTTGAAAAAAGAATTGTATTATTCATTCGATTTACATTTGCTCTAAACCGATTTTAATTACCTTTGTGACCTATATAATCGTAAACAACAAAAGACAATGGGTGGTTTTTTTGGAACAATTTCTAATTCGGCTTGTGCTACAGACCTTTTTTACGGCACAGACTATAATTCTCACTTAGGAACTCGCAGAGGCGGGATGGTTACAAATAATAACGGTGTTTTTATCCGGTCGATTCATAACCTGGAAAACTCTTACTTCAGAACCCGGTTTGAAAGTGAATTGAATAAGTTTGAAGGTAATTCCGGAATCGGGATTATAAGCGACACGGATGCGCAACCTATCTTTGTTAATTCTCATTTGGGTAAATACGCTCTGGTTACCGTAGCCAAAGTTAATAATATGAAGGAGCTTGAAACCGAGCTTCTGTTAAAGGGATGCCACTTTTCCGAATTGAGTTCGGGTATGACCAATCAGACGGAGTTGATTTCTTTATTGATATCCCAGGGAAAAACTTTTGTTGAGGGAATAGAACTGGTGTACGAGAAAATAAAAGGTTCTTGTACGATGCTGATTCTTACGGAAGAGGGATTGATTGCTGCCCGGGATAAATGGGGGCGTACACCTTTGCTTATTGGGAAGAAAGAGGGGGCATATGCGGCTACAAGTGAGCCTTGCAGTTTTCCGAATCTTGATTTTGAACTCGAATATAATGTAGGTCCCGGTGAGGTTGTTTTTCTTACCCCCGACACAATGACGCAGCTTCGCAAACCAAATGAAAAGATGCAGGTTTGTTCCTTCCTATGGGTCTATTATGGTTATCCGGTTTCCGATTACGAAGGAGTGAACGTTGATCATGTTCGCTTTGCAAGCGGAAGGGCCATGGCAAAGAAAGACAATGTGGAGGCCGATTATGTTTCCGGTATTCCTGATTCAGGTATCGGAATGGCTTTGGGTTATGCCGAAGGAAAGCAGATTCCTTACCGTCGTGCCATTGTAAAATATACACCCACATGGCCAAGAAGTTTTACTCCATCCAATCAGATGGTACGAAATCTGGTGGCTAGAATGAAACTTATACCTAATCGCCAGCTTCTTAAAGATAAAAGAGTTGTTTTTTGTGATGATTCGATTGTTCGGGGTACTCAGTTACGCGACAACGTAAATATTCTTTATGGTTATGGAGCTAAAGAGGTTCACATGCGTATCGGATGTCCTCCTATTATGTATTCGTGTCCCTTCCTCGGATTCTCTGCTTCTAAATCGGATCTCGAACTTATTGCCCGCCGAATTGTTAAAGAACTGGAGGGTGATGAAAACAAAGACCTGGATAAATATTCGACTACAGGCAGCGAACAGTATAACAAACTGGTGGAATGTATCCGGGAGAAGCTTAATATAACCACTCTTAAATTCAATACAGTTGAAGATTTAATTGAATCCATCGGCTTGCCTAAAGAGTGCGTTTGTACGCATTGTTACGACGGCTCAAGCTGTTTTTAAATACATATATTATGGGACTAACAGTAACAGACAGATTTTTGAAATACGTAACGTTCGATACAAAATCGAGCGAAGAGACAGGAACAACTCCCAGTACGCCGGGGCAACGGGTTTTTGCCGAAGCATTGGTAAATGAGCTTGAGGCTTTGGGATTGGAAGATATCTCTATTGATGAACATTCGTACGTAATGGCCACATTGCCGGCTAATACGGATAGTGAAGAAACTCCTGTCATCGGTTTTATCGCTCACCTGGATACAAGTCCGGATATGTCCGGCAAAGACGTGAATCCACGTATCGTTTCGTATCAGGGAGGAGATATTATCTTGAATAAAGAGGATAATGTTGTTCTTTCGCCGGCTATGTTTCCGGAGTTGAACGACTACGTAGGACAGGAACTGATTGTTACTGATGGGAAAACATTGCTTGGAGCCGACGATAAAGCCGGAGTGGCAGCCATTATGGGGGCAATGCAATATCTTAAGGAGCATCCGGAAATAAAGCACGGAAAGATTCGTATCGGCTTTACTCCGGATGAAGAGATTGGTCAGGGTGCCGATCATTTTGATGTGGCAAAATTTGCTTGCCAATGGGGGTATACCATTGACGGCGGACAAATAGGAGAGCTGGAGTTTGAAAACTTTAATGCTGCCGGAGCTAAAATAATCTTTAAAGGTCTTAATGTTCATCCCGGATATGCAAAGGATAAAATGGTGAATGCCTCTTTGTTGGCACTTGATTTTGCTTCTTGGCTTCCTTCTGCTCAAAGGCCTGAGAATACAACCGGTTACGAAGGATTTTTCCATCTCACGAATATGACCGGCTCGGTAGAGGAAGCTATGCTTTCTTACATAGTACGCGATCATGACAGGAACTTGTTCGAACAAAAAAAGCAGCTCCTACAATTGTTGGTGGACCGTATGAATGGAATGCATCCCGAAAGTACCCGCCTGGAAATACGGGATCAGTATTATAATATGCGTGAAGTAGTGGAGCCTCAAAAGCACATTATCGATATAGCCTTTGAGGCGATGACTGCCGTAGGTGTTAAGCCTTTAGTGAAACCTATACGCGGAGGAACGGATGGAGCTCGTTTATCCTTTATGGGATTACCATGCCCTAACATCTTTGCCGGGGGACTTAACTTCCATGGCAGGTATGAATTCCTGCCTGTAAAATCGTTGGAGAAAAGTATGGAAACTATCATTAAAATAACTGAGTTAACCGCTCAGAAATCTTAAATTACATATAACATGAAAACAACGCCATTTACCGATGTGCACATTGCTCTTGGAGCCAAGATGCATGAGTTTGCCGGTTTTAACATGCCTATCGAGTATACCGGAATTATCGACGAACACCTTACCGTTTGTAACGGGGTAGGAGTTTTTGATGTGTCTCACATGGGTGAGTTTTGGGTGAAAGGACCGAAAGCTCTCGAATTTATTCAGGGTATCACATCCAATGATGCTTCCGTTTTGCCCTTGGGCAAAGCACAGTATACCTGTTTCCCAAATGAAACGGGTGGTATAGTAGATGACTTGCTGGTATATCATTATGAGCCCGAAAAATATCTGCTGGTTGTTAATGCCGGAAATATAGCTAAGGATTGGGAGTGGTGTGTATCTCATAATAGCGTGGGAGCAGAATTGGAAAACTCTTCGGATCGTACTGCCCAGCTTGCCATACAGGGACCAAAGGCTACGGAGGTGCTGCAACGGCTGACTTCTGTCGATCTTTCGGCAATTCCTTATTATAGCTTTACAACTGGTGAATTTGCCGGATGTAAGAATGTGATTATTTCAAATACAGGCTATACTGGTGCCGGCGGTTTTGAGCTTTACTTTTACAATGAGGATGGCATGAAGATTTGGAATGCCATATTTGAAGCAGGCAAACCGGAAGGCATTAAACCTATTGGTCTGGGCGCAAGAGATACACTTCGCTTGGAAATGGGATTCTGCCTGTACGGTAATGATCTGGACGATACTACTTCTCCTATTGAAGCTGGATTGGGTTGGATAACCAAGTTTGCGGAAGGTAAAGATTTTACGAACCGGGCTTATCTTGAAAAGCAAAAAACTGAAGGAGTAACCCGCAAGTTGTGTGCTTTTGAATTGTCCGACAAAGGTGTTCCTCGTCACGGATATGAAATTGCTGATGCAAACGATCAGATTATCGGCGTTGTAACATCAGGAACAATGTCGCCTGTTCTTAAATCTGGAATTGGTATGGGATATGTCAAACCTGAGTTTGCTAAAGTAGGTACCGAAATCTTTATTAAGGTTAGAAACAGAAGTCTGAAAGCAACTGTGGTGAAGACTCCATTCAGAAAGTAATTGAAAGGAATTTGTAAAATTCTTTTATTGTACTTATATATGATTTAATCCTGTATGTTATAGTCAAAGGCGATTCTCTTTGTGGAATCGCCTTTTGCGTTTTTATGCTTTCTCTATATACACATCTTTATTCCTTTTTATTGGAATAAGACTAAAACAGCGTAATCTGCGTTATATTAATTACCATCAACGAATAAATAACAGAGGAATGTCACATTCGGATTTGCAATCGGATACCATCCATTTTCTTAGATTCCCATTGATAGTAGGCGTTGTCTTTATTCACGCCCACCTGTCTTCCGATTTTGTTAATATAACGGCCTCAGATTATCCGGTTTTCTATGTCGTGAATGAATTCGTTTCTAATATTCTAGTCAGAGTATCTGTTCCTCTTTTTTTCTT
>NZ_JBFWMI010000072.1:9912-17236 GCF_050251695.1 Macellibacteroides sp. | reverse complement strand
ATATTCTCCTTGCCAACCGTCCAGTTTGCTTCCGGATCAATTAAGACAAGGTCGGCATAATAACCCGGACGAATATACCCGCGGCGGTCGATCTTGAACAACTCTGCCGGCATGTGAGCCATCTTCTCAACCACCTTCTCGACGGTGAAGCGGCCCTGCTTAGCAAGCTCGAGCATGGCAACTACCGAATGTTGTACCAGCGGTCCGCCCGAAGCTGCCTTAAGACAACTGCCCTCTTTCTCCGAAAGCAGATGCGGCGCGTGATCGGTGGCCACGATATCTATTTTATTATTATTTACGGCTTCAATCAATGCCTCACGGTCTGCCAGTGTTTTAACAGACGGATTCCATTTGATTCGGTTTCCGTAGGTGGCATAATCTGCATCGGTAAACCACAGATGATGCACACATACCTCGCCGGTGATCTGCTTTTCTGAAAGCGGCAGACTGTTGTCCAGCAGCTCCATCTCTTTTGCAGTAGAAAGATGCAGGATATGCAGGCGTGTATTCAGACGTTTAGCCAGGGCAACTGCCTCGGCCGACGATTCATAACAGGCCTCTTCGTCTCTTATCTTGCTGTGGAACGTGATATCAAGCTCTTCGCCATGCAAGGCCACGTAATGCGCTTTGTTGCGTTTAATCACCTCTTCCTTTTCTGCGTGAATGGCGATAAGCATCCCGGCTTCGCCAAAAATAGTTTCCAATGTTGCCGGATTATCCACAAGCATGTTGCCGGTAGATGAGCCCAGGAACAACTTCAATCCCGGAATACGTGTAGGATCCACCTTACGTATCTCGTCCATGTTATCGTTTGTACCGCCAAAGAAAAAGGAGTAGTTGGCAGCCGACGTCTCTGCCCCCCGGTTTAGTTTCCATTCCAGCTCGGCCAGCGTGGTAGTCTGCGGATTTGTATTGGGCATATCCATAAAGGTGGTCACCCCCCCTGCAACCGCAGCACGGCTCTCGCTGAAAATATCTCCCTTGTGCGTAACACCCGGTTCGCGAAAATGTACCTGATCGTCTATGGCCCCCGGAATCAACCATTTGCCGGTGGCATCGATTACTTGTCCCCCGCCCATAGCTTCGGGAGGAACCGTGCCTTCGTAAACAGCGGCTATCTTATCTCCCTTAACCAGAACAGAGCCTGTATAAGTGCGCCCTTCGTTTATGATTTGGGCATTTTTTATTAAAAGTTGTTTCATTATTGTCTCGTTTTTTGCAAGCTATTAGTTTAGTTTACGGGGATATTTGCGGAAGAAACTCCACCATTTAAGCTCAAGCACGCCAAACAGCGCTTCGCCGAAAATGGAAGAATTCATTTTGCTAACCCCCAGTTCGCGGTTGATAAAGATGATGGGCACCTCAACAACCTTGAATCCGCATTTATAAGCCGTAAATTTCATCTCAATCTGAAATGCATATCCCTTAAACTGAATCCGGTCCAGGTCGATGGTTTCCAGTACCTCACGGCGGTAGCATTTAAAGCCTGCGGTGGTATCCTGCACATGCATACCTGTAACAAGGCGCACATATACTGAGGCGAAATAAGACATCAGCACCCGTCCCAAAGGCCAGTTTACCACATTCACCCCGTTGCAATACCTGGAGCCGATCGAAACATCGGCACCTTGTTCCGCACAAGCCTTATAGAGCTTGATAAGGTCGTTGGGGTTGTGACTAAAGTCGGCATCCATCTCGAATATATAGTCGTATCCGTGACTCAAACACCATTTAAAGCCTGTGATATAGGCCGTGCCCAGTCCCTGCTTGCCTTTGCGTTCAATCATAAAAAGGCGGTCCGGAAACTCCTGCTGCAACGTTTTTACAATCGTGGCAGTTCCATCGGGCGAACCATCATCAATAATCAGTATATGGAATATCTTTTCCAGTTTAAAAACGGTGCGGATAATCTGTTCAATATTTTCCTTTTCGTTATAAGTGGGAATAATCACAATGCTGTCGGACATACTTTCTTTTGTGTGTTGAACTGTTTTTAAAGATCAAAGGTACATATTATAATTGAAATTTGTACCTTTGTACAAATTATTTTGCTTTGGAAGTACAGGAGTTACTTACTATGTACAGTGCCCACCCGCAGGTGTCGGCGCTGGTCGGTCTATTGGACGACAAATCTTGCCGGAATCTTTTTCTGAAGGGTTTAAATGGTTCGGGGGCAGCATTAACAATCGCATCTCTCTTTTTTAAGAAAAGGGGCAGCTACGTGTGCGTATTAAACGACCAGGAAGAGGCCGGTTATTTTTATCATGACCTGATGCAGCTCACCAACAGTCAGGACATTTTTTTCTTTCCCTCAGCTTACCGGCGTGCCATCAAGTACGGACACCTCGATCCGGCCAACGAGATTTTGCGTACCGAGGTGTTAAGCCGACTGCAAATGCCCGATCTGCCCACCGTTATCGTTACCTACCCCGATGCACTGGCAGAGAAGGTGATCGCACAAGCCGACCTGAAACAGAAAACTTTGCAGATCGGTGTGGGCGACAAGCTGGACAATATGTTTGTTTCGGATATATTGGACGAATATGGATTCGAACAGGTGGATTACGTGTACGAACCCGGACAATATGCTATGCGCGGAAGTATCCTGGACGTGTTTTCATTCTCGCACGAGTTTCCCTATCGTATCGACTTTTTTGGCAGCGAGGTGGAAACCATACGCACCTTCGAGGTTGAATCGCAGTTATCTAAAAGCCGACTTGATCGTATCGCCATTGTGCCGGAGATGAATAAAAGCGGACTTATCAGTACGTCGTTGCTGGAGTCGCTTTCGCCCAATACCATTCTGGCATTCGGAGATTTGGAATGGTGTAAGGAAAAAATAGGGAGCATATACCGTGAAGAGCCGGTGTTGGGCGACGAAGAGTCGTTTACTTCGGCCGAACAGATGCGCCTCCGGCTGGTGCCGGAAGATGAGTTTCTGCGTTCCGTACTGAACTTCAGACGCATCGCTTTTGGAGCAAAGGCTGCAGGAACTCCGGATGCTACGGTTATATTCAGTACGCGCCCTCAACCTATTTATCATAAGAATTTTGATCTGGTAAGCAGCTCGTTCCATACTTTCCTTGAAGAGGGTTATACGTTGTATATCCTCAGCGACGTGGAAAAGCAGGCTACCCGTATCCGCATCATATTTGAAGACCGTAAGGAGTATATCCCCTTTACTTCGGTAAACCGGACTATCCACGGCGGGTTTGCAGACGATACGCTGAAGGTTTGTTTGTTTACGGATCATCAGCTGTTTGACCGTTTCCATAAGTTCAACCTGAAAAGCGAAAAGGCCCGTTCGGGTAAGATAACGCTTTCGCTTAAGGAGCTTAACCAGTTTACCAGCGGCGACTATATCGTACACATCGATCACGGTGTGGGGCAGTTCGGCGGATTGGTACGTACAGAGGTGAACGGACGCATCCAGGAGGCCATTAAACTGATTTATCAAAACAACGATATTATTTTTGTAAGCATCCACTCCCTCCACAAGCTTTCCAAATATAAGGGAAAAGAGAGCGGCGAACCGCCTAAACTGAATAAGCTGGGTACAGGTGCCTGGGAGAAGATGAAGGAGCGGACCAAAAAGAAGGTGAAGGACATTGCCCGCGACCTGATTTTGCTTTACTCCAAACGGAAGGATGAGAAGGGGTTTGCTTATTCGCCGGACAGTTTTATGCAACACGAACTGGAGGCCAGCTTTATTTATGAGGACACTCCCGACCAGATGAAGGCTACTGCCGATGTGAAGGAGGATATGGAGCGTCCGCTGCCCATGGACCGTCTGATATGCGGGGATGTAGGATTCGGTAAAACCGAAATAGCTATTCGCGCGGCATTCAAAGCCGTTAGCGACAACAAGCAGGTGGCTCTGCTGGTTCCTACTACCGTACTGGCTTTTCAGCATTACAATACCTTCCGCGAACGCTTAAAGGATTTCCCCTGCCGCATAGACTACATCAGCAGGGCGCGTACATCGGGACAGATAAAAGATACCCTTCAGAAGGTAAAAGAGGGTGAAGTGAATATTCTGATCGGCACGCACCGCATTGTAAGCAAGGATGTGAAGTTTAAGGATTTGGGGCTGCTCATTATTGACGAAGAGCAGAAGTTTGGTGTTTCTGTAAAGGAAAAACTCAAGCAGCTTAAGGTGAACGTGGATACGCTGACCATGACTGCCACTCCGATTCCGCGTACCTTGCAGTTCTCGCTGATGGGGGCACGCGACTTGTCGAACATCAACACACCACCGCCCAACCGCTATCCGGTGCAGACCGAAGTACATCGTTTTAATGAAGATATCATACGTGAGGCTATCAACTTTGAAATGAGCCGGAACGGTCAGGTTTATTTCATAAACAACCGTATCCAGAACATTTACGAGATAGAAGCCCTGATACGCCGCGAAGTGCCCGATGCCCGTATTTGTGTGGGACACGGACAGATGGAGCCCGAAAAGCTGGAAAAGATTATTCTCGATTTCGAAAATTACGAATACGATGTGCTTATCGCAACCAGCATTGTAGAAAATGGCATCGATGTATCCAATGCCAACACGATTCTGATAAACAATGCCCAGCAGTTCGGATTATCGGATCTGCATCAGTTGCGCGGACGTGTGGGACGAAGCAACCGCAAGGCTTTTTGTTACCTGCTCTCTCCTCCCCTCAGTTCGCTTACCCAGGAGGCGCGCCGCCGTTTGCAGGCCATCGAAAACTTTTCCGAGCTGGGAAGCGGGATCCATATCGCTATGCAAGACCTCGACATTCGTGGTGCAGGCAATATGTTGGGTGCCGAACAGAGCGGCTTCATAGCCGACCTGGGTTACGAGACTTACCAGAAGATACTGGAAGAGGCTGTTCAGGAGCTTAAAAGCGAAGAGTTTGCCGAACTTTACAGCGATTCGGAAGAGGGCAAACGGGATAGCGGAACCGATTACGTGCGCGAAACGTACATTGAAAGTGATCTGGAGCTGATGTTTTCGCCGACTTATATTCCCAACGATTCGGAACGGGTATCTCTTTACCGCGAATTAGACAATATGGAAGAAGAACGCGACATACAGGCGTTTGCCGACCGGCTGAACGATCGTTTCGGGAAGATTCCTCCCGAAGGCAGGGAGCTGATCCGGATTGTACGCCTGCGCCGCATGGCGAAACATCTGGGTATGGAGAAGGTGGTGCTGAAAAAAGGACAAATGAGCCTCTTCCTGGTTGCCAATCCGGAAAGTCCGTATTACCAGAGCGAAGCCTTCGACCGTTTGCTGCATTTTGTGCAGCAACATCCCAGGGCTTGCAACCTGCGTGAGCAGAACGGCAAACGAAGCATCGTTATAAAAAATGTACCCACTGTGGAGACTGCCTGTGCTTATCTGGAGATGATTTGATTATTTTTATGTACGTTTGCGCCTGAAAACATTTGAGCACTGGTAAATGAAAAAGACATTAATAGATCTTTTCGAAGCATCCGTAAACCGGTATCCTTCGAATATGTTCCTTTGGGAGAAGACAAACGGAGCATTTGAATCCACCTCTTATAAAGAAGTAAAGGATCAGGTGTACAACCTGGGAGCCGGACTACAGGCCTTGGGTGTGCGTAAGGGAGACACGATGGCCTTATTGTCTGAAGGACGCAACGCGTGGATTATTGGCGAACTGGCCATGTTTTATGCTGGAGCCTGCAATGTTCCGCTGTCTGTTAAACTGGAAGAAAGCAACGACCTGCTTTTCCGTCTTACCCATGCAGAGGTTAAATTCATCATGGTATCGGGTAATCAGCTTAAAAAGATCCGCACCATCATCGATCAGCTTCCTTTATTAAAGAAGGTGATTGTGTTCGACGAGCAACCTTCCCTTCAGGAGAAGGAGATCCTGCTCAGCGAAGTACAGGAAATGGGCCGGGCATGGCTGGAAACCCATACGCTGGAAGAGTTTCTATCCGTTGGACGTTCACTTACCAACGACGATTATGCAACCATCACCTATACTTCCGGAACCACGGCCGATCCAAAAGGGGTTATCCTCACCCACCGGAATTACACGGCAAACGTAGAACAGTCGCTTACGCTGGTCAAGATAGACGAAACCTGGCGTACCCTTATCATACTTCCGTTAGATCATTGCTTCGCACACGTAGTTGGGTTCTATATCTTTATGAGCGTGGGTGCCTCCGTGGCAACCGTTCAGGTAGGTAAAACCGGGATGGAGACTCTGAAAAACATCCCTTTAAATATACGCGAATTTAAACCTCATCTTATATTAAGCGTACCTGCTCTGGCAAAGAGTTTCAGGAAAAACATCGAACAGGGCGTACGCGCCCAGGGTAAGGTAGCTACCTGGTTGTTTAACAAAGGACTGGCCGTTGCATATGCTTACAATGGCGACGGTCACAATAAGGGGGCTGGTCTGCGGTTCCTGCTCAATCCGCTGGTAAAAATGTTTGATGCTCTGCTGTTCTCAAAGGTACGTCTCAACTTTGGTGGCGAACTTCGCTTCTTTGTGGGAGGAGGTGCCTTATTGGATAAAGATTTACAAAAGTTCTATTACGCTTTGGGTATCCCCATGTATCAGGGATACGGTTTGAGCGAAGCTACACCCGTGATCTCGTCGAATGTGCCGTCCAGACATACCTTTGGAAGCAGCGGTATATTGGTTGCCCCCATTGAATTGAAGATTTGCGACAACGAGGGGAATGAATTGCCTGTAGGCCAGGCGGGCGAAATCGTTATCAGAGGAGAGAATGTAATGGCCGGATACTGGAAGAACCCGTCCAGCACAGCCGAAACCATCCGTAACGGGTGGTTGTACACAGGCGACCTGGGGTATATGGGAACCGACGGTTTTCTGTATGTAAAGGGACGCTTTAAGAGTTTACTCATCGGCAGTGATGGCGAGAAATATAGTCCCGAAGGGATCGAAGAGGCTCTGGTGGAGAAATCGAGCTGCATCGACCAGTTGATGCTTCATAATAATCAGAATGCTTACACGGTGGCACTGGTGGTTCCCAACAAGGAACGTCTGAAGACAAAGCTTGCCCGGATGCACCTGGATTTATCGTCCGACAAAGGGAAAGAGGCTGCGATACAGATAATACAGGAGCAGATAAACCGGTTCAAAACCGGAGGGATACATGCGGCCATGTTCCCCGACCGCTGGCTTCCAACCACTTTTGCCATTCTGCCGGAGCCGTTTACCGAGCAGAATCAGATGATAAACAGCACGATGAAGATGGTACGTGGTAAAATTGAGAAGGCATATGCCGAACGTATTGAATTCCTGTATTCGTCGTTCGGGAAGAATCCGGTCAACCCCGTTAATAA
>NZ_JBFWMI010000072.1:0-9812 GCF_050251695.1 Macellibacteroides sp. | reverse complement strand
CCGAGCAGAATCAGATGATAAACAGCACGATGAAGATGGTACGTGGTAAAATTGAGAAGGCATATGCCGAACGTATTGAATTCCTGTATTCGTCGTTCGGGAAGAATCCGGTCAACCCCGTTAATAAAGATAGTTTATAGACTTTATTAAAATAAGAAGAGGGAGTCTCTGCTCATGGTGCCTCCCTCTTCTTATTTTAATAAAGTATGCTATGATTTCTGGTTCAAAAATTAAAGACAAACAGATCTCCCACTTCTTTTTTTATGATTTATTCCTTTAAGGTACGACAAATTGCATTTTACACGCCATTGACTGTTTGGCCAAGCAGATCGACAAAAAGCTGGTGCTACAATTTAGTTGGCTTAATGCAAATCCGTTACCTTTTTAGCACATTGACAAGAAGCTGGTAGTACAACCAGTTGGTGACTACACTCCATTTAGTATATCACGGCAAACTTGGGAAGCAAAAATCGATTCACGATATAATAAGTGTCCGGTTTCCGGAAAGATCCGGCACGATAGATTCATTTGTCTCATCCATACTTCATCGGGTTTATATGGATCTGTTTCTCCATAATAGAGATATATACCGGCAGCAGGTAAAACCGTTTCATACCTCAACCGGGTAGAAGACAGCGCAAATATCCGGTGTGCCTCAAGTCCTGACAAGCAAGCTTTCCAGGCGATGGTTCCTCCAATACTGAAGGCCAGCACATCGACGGGTCTGTTACCTTGGGAAGCTATGGCACTCTCCAGCTCTAACAAGCGTGAAACAGCCGTCTCCAATCCACCATCCATAAATTGAGCATGCAAAGCGGCTTCGTTACGATCGGTTGTACTTACATTACCTAAGCTGCAACTGTCGTAGCAAGTTATATCGTACACACCTTGCAGTTGATCAAGATAATATGTCAACCAATCGGCCCTCTCCCATCCCCACAAATCAGACAGAATAACCAACCGTCTCTTCTTTTGCATATATTTTGATTGTATTTGATTCCCGTTGCAAAGGTATCAATTTATATGAACCGTCAAACACAAGCTTACAATGAGGTGATTCGTTAACAACGATATATGTTATTTAACATACATTACAATCCAAAACCTTGACAAATTCAGAAATATCCGTACCTTTGTATCGTGGTTTTTTCATAATAGTATTAGATTTAAGGTTAACAAAGTTTGGTTAGGGGATGTCGGGATGACATCCTTTAATTGTTTATAGACGGTTCTGTTTCAAATCCCGGATTTTCTTTATATATTTGATCATGGATGAAGAATAATGAATATAAACTTTACCTGTGATTATCATGTACAGAACTATTCCCTATCTGCTCATTTCTATGCTATGTATGTCTTTATACGGCTGTACCCTGAAATCTGAATCTGCTGCAGAAACGGATAGCAATGATGACATAACGAACATCGACACCCTATCATACTCAAATAAACTTGCAAAAATAGCCAACGGTGATACAACCGGCAGATGGCCCGTTTCTCCACAGCCCTTCCCTTCCGGAGATCCTATTCTTCCTTTTAAGCGGATTGTTGCCTATTATGGTAATCTGTATTCAAAAAAGATGGGGATATTAGGAGAATATCCACCTCAGGAGGTATGGAAAAGATTACATGCCGAGATGAAGGTCTGGGAAAAAGCAGACCCTTCCACTCCCGTTCAACCGGCTATCCATTATATAGCTGTTGTTGCCCAGGGGAGTGCTCAGAAAGACGGCACCTACCGCAAACGTATGCCCGAAAGTCAGATTGATTCCGCCTTATCAATTGCCGCCATGGGAAAAGCCATTGTATTTCTGGACATACAGGTGGCTTTAAGTACGGTACAGGAAGAGGTGCCTCTACTGGAAAAGTATCTTTCAATGCCCCACGTGCACCTAGCTATCGATCCGGAATTTTCTATGAAGGACGGTAGCAGACCGGGGACCAAGATCGGATCCTTTGATGCAGGAGATATTAATTATTGTTCGCAGTACCTCACCGGTCTGGTGCGAAAACATAAACTTACACCCAAGATACTGATTGTACACCGCTTTACCCAAGGCATGGTAAAAGGATACGATCAGATCAAGCTTCACCCCGAAGTACAATTGGTTGTCAATATGGATGGATGGGGATCTACTGTCCTGAAAAGAGATACCTATAAACAATATATCTACAGGGAGCCTGTACAATTTACCGGATTCAAGTTATTTTACAAGAATGATTTGAAACGTCCACCTCACCACATGCTTACCCCGTCCGAAATACTAAAGCTTGTTCCGCAACCAATCTACATTCAGTATCAATAAAAGTGGAATTCCTTGACTAAAAGTTATCTTTATATTTGTTAAAATATATGAATAAATTTTCGTTTAAACGATAAGTTGCGTACTTTTCATCTACAATTACTAATTATATATAAATCGACATGAAAAAACAGATTCTACTGATGGCATTAAGCCTATGTGTTAGCGGTGTGTTTGCACAGGATGCAAACAAAGTAAAGAGTGAAGGAGATGAGGCTTTAAAAGCAAAAAATTACACTGTTGCGTTTACTAAGTACGACCAGTACCTTAAGACAAACAACAACCAGGATTCGGTAACTGTATTTAACTGCGGACTTTCCGGTTTGAACAGCAAAAATTATGCAGGTGCTGTGAAGTATTTTGATATCTCCATCAAAAACAATTATCAACTACCAATGTCGTATGCAGGAAAAGCACAAGCATTGCGAAATATGGGTAAAACTGCCGAGATGCTTACAACCATTGAAGCAGGACTTAAAGTGGTTCCGGGCGATAACAATCTGGAAAAGCTGTATGCTATTCACTACTTGAAAGAGGGACAAAAATTTCAGCAGGCTGGCGATCAGGCCAAAGCAGAAGAGGCTTATAAAAGTATTTTAAGCATTACCGACAAGAAGTACAAAACAGATGCTTTGTACAGTCTGGGAGTAATGATGTTTAACAATGGAGCAAAATTGATGCAAAAAGCAACTCCGCTGGCAACGACAGACCGTGCCGAATACGACAAACAAAAAGCTGTAGCGGACGAAGACTTTAAGAAAGCGAGCGAATACCTGGAACAGGCATTGCAAATTTCGCCCGAAAGAGAAGCTGCAAAAAAAGTATTGGATCAGGTGAAGGCCGTTCTATAAAATTCCTTTCTTTTCTATAAAAAAACGAGAGATGATGTATTAATACATCATCTCTTCTTCTTCCTGACCCTCAGGATAATGAAGAATAAAGGTCGTTGCTCCTAAGGTAATAACCGCCCCATGATTCAAAACCACCTGTTCTTTTTTCCCCAGACAGACATTGTTTAAGAATGTACCTGTTAAACTGGGAAAATCGCGAAGCGTATATATCAGTTTGCCGGCTGCATTTTTCTTTACATTGATTACACAATGTTTTCTGCCCATACTTGGGTCGGTATTAATGATGGCAATATCCACGCCATCCGTATCTCTGTTTCTTCGTCCTATTACATTATCGCCCAGTTGTAATCCGAATTCTTGTTTGTCTCCGAAAAAGTTGGCAATCACACTAATATAGCCATTGGAGAAATCTTGTTCAACCAGCTGCCTCTCACTTCCGGAAGGAGCTTGAACCTTTTTCTTACCTAACTTAACATTAAACTGAGAGCCGCATTGTGCACAAACCAGTGCAATCGGTTTTCCAACCGGATACTTTGTTTCATCAAATGTTGTGAGATTGTCGCATTTCGGACAAAATACTTTTTTCATACAAATACTTATTTTTATAGGAAGTACAAAACTCGCAGTAAAACTTTTGTTTCGCGGTAAGCGAAGCCTTTTGTTCAGATACGCGCTTCATAATACTGTGGGAATGTTTCTAAATTACTGCAAAGGTAGTCATTTAAAGCGAATGTGCATAAAAAAGAAAAGGTTGTCTCCCGACAACCAATCTTCATTGTTAACCTTAAATCTAATACCATGAAAAACACAGTGCAAATATATGCATTTTATGTTTTGCAGCATAATATTTTACTTGCTTTATTTAATATTTAACTTCCTTTAACTCGAAAGCATAAAAAAACGCCCTGTTGTAATAAATTCAACAGGGCGTTTTAAAAAATAATAAGAGTACAGTATTAATCAAATAAATTTCTGAATTTACTGAAGATCTTGTCCTTTACCGATTTCTTAGGCTGGAAATTAGCCTCGTCCTTCAGTTTAGTAAGTGTTTCTTTCTCTGCAGACGATAATGTTTCAGGAATATAGACGCTCACATTCACCAATAAATCGCCCGTACCGTAGCTATTTACCGAAGGAAGTCCCTTATTACGCAAACGTAACACCTTACCAGGTTGTGTACCCGGATCAATCTTAACCTTCGCCTTGCCTTCTATGGTAGGTACTTCGACAGTATCACCCAATGCCGCCTGAGGGAAGCTCAGCAACAGGTTATATAACAAATCGTTTTCGTCGCGGATCAATTCAGGATGTGGCTCTTCCTCCACTAAAATCAACAAGTCGCCGTTGATACCGCCTCTGCGTGCCGCATTACCCTTTCCACTCATAGAAAGTTGCATACCTTCTGCCACACCAGCCGGAATATTGATTGTAATAACCTCTTCGTCTCTTACAATTCCTTCGCCGGCACAGACCGAACACTTGTGGGTGATTATCTTTCCTTCACCACCGCAGGTAGGACAAGCAGATTGAGTCTGCATTTGTCCCAGGATCGTATTTGTAATACGGGTAACTACTCCGCTGCCGTTACAGGTTGAACAGGTAGATTTACTGTGATCATCCTCTGCTCCGCTTCCGTTACATTTGGAACATGCTACGTACTTCTTGACCTTTATCTTCTTTTCAACACCGTTGGCGATATCTTTCAAGGTAAGTTTCACCTTTACGCGGAGATCAGATCCACGGTTAACCCTGCGACCACCCCGACTTCCGCCGCTGAATCCACCAAAACCACCGAATCCTCCGAAATGACCACCAAAGATGTCGCCAAATTGAGAAAAGATATCATCCATGGACATACCACCTCCAAAACCACCGCCCGAAGCAGCACCACCCATACCAGCATGACCAAACTGATCATAACGCTGACGTTTTTGTGGATCGCTCAGTACGTCGTAAGCCTCGGCGGCCTCTTTAAAATTCTCTTCCGCCTGCTTATCTCCGGGATTCTTATCGGGGTGAAACTGAATCGCCTTTTTCCGGTAAGCCTTTTTTATATCATCTGCTGAGGCATTTTTTTCCAGGCCCAGCACTTCATAATAATCTCTTTTAGCCATCTTTGTTGTTATTAGCTTATTCTCCTACTACTACTTTGGCGTGACGAATCACTTTATCGAACAGCACATAACCTGTCTGCACACAATCAATCACTTTGCCTTTCAACTCTTCGGCCGGAGCAGGAATGGTTGCAATTGCTTCGAAATGGTCCGTATCGAAATCTTTCATCTCTGTCTCGATGGGTTTAACACCCTGCTGAGCCAGATAAGAGATAAATTTGTTGTAAATCAATTCTACACCTTCTACTACGGCAGTCATATCCTCTGATACACGTGCATTCTTTACGGCACGTTCCATATCATCTACCACAGGAAGCAGATTAACCAGGGCAGATTCTCCTCCGGTCTTAATTAAATCGGCTTTCTCCCGTAACGTACGTTTACGATAGTTATCGTATTCGGCCATCAAACGTAAATGAGTATCGTTAAGTTCATCGTACTTCTTTTGCATTTCGACCATTTGAACTGTCAGATTGTCTGCCGTTGAAGTTTCGGCTGACTCATTTACTTGTTCATTCTGCACATTTGTCGCCTCCTGATCTGTCACGATTGGATCGTTTTCAGGATTTTGATTATTCTTCTGCGCACTTTTTCCCATCATAATCTATCTCTTGTTTTTTATTATTATCTGTAATACAACAACATACAGAAATAAGCATGCTGCAACAACGCATGTAGCACATCCTTATTTTTGTCATCTCTCCATAGAATAACAGCAAATATGCTGCCAAGTATTCCGCTTCTGCTTATTTTTCTTTACCTTTGCTTATTATTTACCAATTACTTATGTAACAAGTATACAAACATGTTGAGTATGATTAATAAAACATTGTTATCCCTGCTGTTGCTTCTGGCTGTTGTTACAGTCACAGCTCAAAAGAAAAGTAATATAGTATGCCGTCCTGGTTTTACATATGCACTTAGCAACAGTATCCACTGGGGATTAAACAAACCGGTGATTACGGGAATTGTTCCCTACTCGTCTGCAGAGTCGTCGGGACTGAAGTTGAATGACATTATTGAATCGGTGGATGGTATTCCGGTAAATGAATTAACTGCTATGGAGATTAGTCAGCTGTTAAACAATGAAACAAAAGACGAAATTATCCTTACAGTACGTAACCTGTCGAGTGAAGGAAAACAACTGATGATCCATAAAGACTGCAAATTGAGTCAGGCAATTACGGAAGATCAGCTTGCTCTTGCCTTCAATATGTATAGTCTGGAAAGCACTTCGGAAAGGGAATTTATATGTCCTTTCAAGACAACCACCACCCGCGAAGAAATTTCGTTCGATACGTATAAGACGTTTGGCTTTGCTCCCATTGACGAAAACAACAGCAAATTAGAGAACTTCATCAACCAGCGTATTGAAAAAGAACTTGTAAAAAAGGGATTGACTTACAATGCTTCCAACCCTGACCTGCTTATTCAGACCTATTATTTCTTCGATAAAAATCCCAATTACACAGGAGCTGTAACTAACGGTGCTCAACCAGCGGAAAAAACATTCCGTTATTTTGCAGCATCCGGCAAGATGATTGAATTACCTTTCCTATCAGTAGGGTCGGTCGAATCGAAAGCTCCTTACCTGCTTCAATTCGGGTTCAGATTCATCGATCAGAAAGTGTTGCACGGCCAGGTTGTGTGGGAATGCGAATCCAACGAACTTCTTACGGAGTCATACCGGCTGGATGATTATGCAGCCATCCATATTCCTTTAATGTGCCTGCAGTATCCTTTTGTAAAATATACCCGGAATGTTCCTGTAAAAGTAGATGTAAAGAATTACAACTACACCGGAATAAGCTACGACATAAACCGCTTGGAACGTATTGCAGAGGTTGAGCCAGGCTCACCAGCTGAAGCTGCAGGAATAAAGGCCGGCGATGTGATAGAACGCATCGGTAATCAGAAAATGAATTATTCATCGGATGAGTTTACCTCTGCATACAAGCAATTCATAACCCTCACAATGGATTTACGAGATCCGGCCACTCAATTTACGGATGCAAACGGATTTAGCCGTTGTATGTATTGGAATGTGATGAATTATCCCAAGATAGCCGACTTCTTCAAGAACCCATCCAATATAACAGGGTTCTCCTATCTGTATAATTTCACCCCCTACGTAAATCCGGTTGGCACTAATGTAACTACATTCCTTATTAAAAGAGGTAAGGATAAAGAGGAGATTACCATCCGTCCAACCGTACGAACAGAGACATCTGTATATGTAAACTAAATCAATTTATCGTTAATAAATAAAGAAATAGAGAGTAACTTTAACAGACGTTATTCTCTATTTCCATTTTATTTGTACATTTGCGTTCGGAATTTTAATAAACAAAGTTATACATCCGAATGAAAATAGTGAATCTTGGAGAATCCAACACCGTATTAAACCGGTTTGTTGCCGAGTTGCGGGACGTGAATATCCAGCATGACAGCCTTCGTTTTCGTCGTAATATTGAAAGAATCGGCGAAATCATGGCTTACGAAATCAGTAAAGATTTCGCTTACAGCGAAAAGAACATCCCTACTCCATTGGGAATCGCTCCAATGAACACTCCAGACAACCAAGTGGTAATAAGCACCATCCTTCGTGCCGGACTTCCATTTCACCACGGGTTCTTAAGTTATTTAGACAATGCCGAAAATGCTTTTGTATCTGCCTACCGTAAATACAAAGACAGGCTTAATTTCGATATCCATATCGAATACATTGCTTCTCCATCTATCACAGGAAAAACGCTTATCGTGACAGATCCTATGCTGGCAACAGGCAGCTCCATGGAACTGGCTTACGAAGCACTGCTTACCAAAGGAGCTCCTGCACATGTACACGTAGCTTCCATTATCTGCAGTAAGCCTGCTCTGGAATATCTTAAGAAAAAAATGCCGGAAAACTGTACCATCTGGATTGCGGCACTGGACGAAGGACTGGACGATCACTCCTACATCATCCCCGGATTGGGCGATGCGGGCGATCTGGCTTACGGGGCTAAGCTGTAACACCTATCGTACAATAAAGAAAGACTCAACTAGCTGCTCGTTGTTTCATTTTTCACAAAACGACGAGAGATAGTTGGGTATTTTTTTGCCTTTTTGAAAAGTATTCATTTATCTTTGTTGTCGCAATGGTTCTCTCTCTCCATCCGGAGAAAGGGATTAATAGGGAATCGGGTGAAAATCCCGAACAGTCCCGCTGCTGTGAGCTTCATTAAAACGTACGGACATTTCTTTGCCACTGTTCGGGTTTCAAAAGAACCTAAAAAACGGGAAGGCGTCCGGAGGAAGCGAGTCAGAAGACCTGCCTTTGCACGCATTGTTACACCCTGCGAGGATCAGGGGTATGAACATTCAAACAAGTTATACAAGATGTATTCGAACATTTTAATTACCAAGCGCGATGGTATGAGCGAAGCTTTTTCCATCGACAAGATTAAGAATGCGGTTCTGAAAGCATACAGAGCGAGTGGCATTCAGGAAGAAAACAGTACCATCGATCAAGTTGCCGAGAAAGTAGCCTCGGCAATTGTGGGCACTCAAATCAGTGTGGAAGAGATTCAGGATCTGGTAGAAAAAGAACTTATGGTACGCAACCCTTACGTAGCCAAAAAGTATATTATCTATCGTGAATGGCGTACCATCGAGCGCGATAAGAAGACACACATGAAACAGGTGATGGACGGGATTGTGGCTATCGAGAAAAATGATGTGAATCTGAGCAATGCCAACATGTCTGCCCACACCCCTGCCGGTCAGATGATGACATTCGCCTCGGAGGTAACCAAAGATTATGCCAATAAATACCTGTTGGGTATTAAGTATGCAAGAGCACACCGCAACGGCGATATACATATACACGACCTTGATTATTATCCAACCAAAACAACCACCTGCATACAGTACGACCTGGACGATCTTTTTGAAAGAGGATTCCGTACAAAGAACGGTTCCATCCGTACCCCACAGTCGATACAGAGCTATGCGACACTGGCCACCATCATTTTTCAGACAAACCAGAACGAACAGCACGGCGGACAATCCATTCCGGCATTCGATTTCTTTATGGCTAAAGGCGTTCGCAAGACCTTTATAAAACACCTTACCACTTTTATCTCTTTTCTTCATAACATCAGTCGGGATAACGCAGACTCCAACGAGAGTCAACTGCGCAACCGGCTTACCGGGTCTATCCAGTCCATTCAATGGAGTGAAGAGCAATCTGAGGTTATTCTGGAAATGCTGAAACAGGAAAATATTATACTTTCCTCTCAAAGTCTTTCAGCTATATGGGAACGATCGCTTAAAGCCACCCGGAAAGATACCCACCAGGCCATGGAGGGATTCATCCATAACCTAAACACCATGCACTCCCGTGGAGGAAACCAGGTGGTTTTCAGCTCCATCAACTATGGAACGGATACTTCGGCCGAAGGACGCCTGCTTATAAGGGAGTTGTTGGCCGCCACAAGCGAAGGATTGGGACAAGGAGAAGTTCCGGTATTTCCGATACAGATATTTAAGGTGAAAGAGGG
>NZ_JBFWMI010000071.1:0-17598 GCF_050251695.1 Macellibacteroides sp. | reverse complement strand
CGTTTTTCACTGGAGCTTCCCCAGCAGAAACGATTCAAACAGAGCAGCTTCCAGCGCAGGCGGTCAATCTCTTCCTGCGCTTCTATAAGTTCAAGCTTACTTTCAAAGGCCTCTTGCTTCTTCTCATGAATCTCTTGTTCTTTCGCAAGAATTTCTTGCTTCTTCTCATAGATCTCTTGTTCTTTCGCCCGGATAGTTTGCTCATTCTCTAAGATCTTTTGCACATACTCCAGATCCTTCTGTTCACTCAAACGAATCCTGTCCAACAGGCCTTGATACTCCTCTAAAGAGAGTGTTACAGACAAGGGAGGAAGAGTTTGCATCTGATCTTTTTTCATGCCACAAAGATATGTAAAAACAATGGTTTTAACAAGCAAACTATATATTAAATCGCTTGTATAAAGCATGTTACACTCTTTTTAACCGCCTTCTTTTAACCTCTCTTTTTTCAGATAACAAGCGGTTGATTTCTTGCCAGTCACTAGTCCGATAGCCCCCTGCAATTTCCTCTTTTTTAAGACGAAGTACTCCCTGCCGAAGCTGACGGTGGATGCTGATATATTCGCCGGAGAGGCTGTAGAGCAGGGTCAAAGAATGTTTATTTTTTCTTACAAACACATGACATTCTCCCTCTTTTGGATAAAATCCCCAACAACGCTTCACTTTCCCGCATAGACTGTCGATACTGTAGGTGGATCGTTCGGGCAACATGTAAAGATAATAGGACCACTCTGGATTCAGTAATGAAAGCACACCACGGTTACGGATTAATAAATCAGCCGGTGAGCGGATACCTAAATCTTCTTTCTCAAATTTATAACGCCGACAACCATCAAAAATAAATAATACTGAATCAAATGAATTACGTTCTGAAAGTAATGATAGTAACTTCTCATTACGGTCTGAAAAATACAATACACTATATGACATCTTTTTGAGGACAAAGAAACTCTATTATACTATATAATAAGACACGTACTACACCGAATAGATACTTTGAATTAAGGCAACTAATCGTTGGACCATGGTCCAACGATATCTCAACCATGGTCCAACGATATGTTGACCTAGGTCCAACGAAAAGTAGACCATGGTCCAACGAATACGATCTCGTATGGAAAGAAATTAATCTTCGTTTACAAATCGGTTAAACATATAAGGAAAAGAGTTTAAGAATAAGGAAGAAATTCAAATTTATTCAATACTTTTACATCGTATGTCAATTAAAGTACATTATGAAACAATTGAATCGACTCAAAGTAGTTCTGGTAGAAAAAAATAAATCGGGGAAATGGCTGGCTGGACAGTTGGGGAAAGATCCTGCTACAATCTCTCGCTGGTGCTCTAATTCAATACAGCCGTCCATTGAAACCATGGCGCAAATTGCCGAAATTTTGAATATTGATGTAAGAGAATTATTGAATAAAAGCAAATGAACAAAGATATATCACATAAGGGAATTGCAATTCATAATAAAAGTCCCTATACTATCTCATTTTCTATCGGCGGACTACTCCATCGTGAGATTTTGGCTGTTCTCCCTTTATTTAACAGAGAACAGACGGTCGAGCTGATTAGAGAAGAGATTAAGCAAAATAATTTTTTGCAAATAAACTCCGAAGCCGCCCGCAAGCGCATTATGGGTGAAATCCGTAAACGGATTTCTTTCCAGGATGCTCGCTTTTGGCAATTGTTTAGCCAAAGCAGTGAAGACGATCAGAAGATCTTACTTTTTTATGTGTGCCTGAAAACCTATAAATTAGTCTTCGATTTTCATTTTAACGTAACGTTATCCATCTGGAATTCTTCCAGTAACACAGTTGATGCTTACCTTTATAAAATGGAATTAGACGAAATAGGCGGCAGTGATCAGTTTGTGTTTGATTTAAGCGATGTGTCTAAAAAGAAATCCATATCGTCTTACCTATGCATGCTTAGGGAAGTAAATCTGTTGGATGCTACATCCAATCAATTAAAATCTGTAACTCCATCGGCCCAGGTTCTTGATTATATGATAAATAACAGAGAACTTTGGTTTTTGGATGCCTGTCTGTTAAGTGCTCAGACCAAGTCTCAACTATTAAGTACAGCGTTATGAATATGACTATTGAAGAGCTTTATCACAAGCTGGAGGATAAATCATTTCAGGATACCTCCGTTGGAACGATGTTCTATAATGTATATATCTTCCAATACCCGGCAGAAGACGAAAACGAAATTTGCTATCAGATTGATGAGTTTAAGTCTCGTCTGCGTCGTCCCAGCAATAACCTGGATATTCTTACACTTAATATCTTCGACGAATTTTGCGCATACCTGGATGCTAAGAAATTTGGCAGACATCCATCCTTATTGAACTATCTAGTAGAAAAAGAGTACAAAGATGCCAATTCGGTAAACAACACATTGATTCGCAATGCGTCTGAAGAGAAATTCTTCGAATGGGTTGATAAAAGAATCCGGGAACATTTAAAGCAAGAGAACGAACTAACAAAATCGTTTGTCTTTCTGTATGGTTTCGGTCAGATTTATCCCTACTTGCGGACCAATACCTTTTTGTCTAATTTCGAAAAATACAATCATGGCGAAGACTTCAAGATAATTGTATTTTATCCGGGTCACTCCCAGGGTAATAGCTTTAGTCTGTTCGATGTCTTGGATGATGCAAATACATACCGTTCCATTACTTTAATAAACCGTTAACAATCATACGATTCAATACCATGCGTTATGAAACTAAAAGAAATTTACAGTAAAGAGATTGAAAGAAAAATCAATCCAGCCGTTGTTGCACAAGATCGTACAACGGAGACAATTGATATAGAGATTGGAGAGTATGTCTTTACAGACGAAATTATTAACAATCTGTACAAAGTGCTGCTTGCCATAAAAAACAAAGAGTTGGTAAGCAAAACAGGAATTTGGATCAACGGGTATTATGGTTCCGGTAAGTCTCACTTTTTAAAATACATTCACTATTGCATTGCTCCAGAAACAAAAGACGTAGCCCTCGCACGGCTGGTAGAGGCGGTTAAGGAACGCGATCCCATGTTGAACGGAAACAGCGGTATTCAAATCAGCAATTCCGAAATGGCCGATTTAAAAAGATGGTACGATAAAGCTGAGATAGAAGACATCCTTTTTAATGCCCAGGATGTGTCCAAAGCCAATAAAGACAATACCACCTTTACCAATATATTCTTTAATATGTTCAACCAGTGCAGGGGATACAATGCCTATAATATCCCCTTAGCCACTCTCTTTGAAAAATACCTTGATGAGAATAATGTCTTTGCCGAATTTAAAGAAAGACTTTTCGAGGAGGAAGAGTTCGATTGGGATACCGAGGCGGCCGATGTGGTTGCCAACGAACTAGACACCGTATTGCAGGTGGCAAAGTCTTGTATTCCTAAAATGGATATTGAATCTCTGAAGCTTTCGCTGCTTCATAAAGAGGCGTATCATATAGATACCCGGAAATTTACCAACGAGATTGCCAACTATCTCAACTCCAAGGGAGAGAATTACCGGTTGATATTCCTGGTAGACGAAGTTTCGCAATTTGTTAATACCAATAAGGATGTCTTGCTCGGCCTTCAAACAGTGATTGAAAGCTTGAGCCTTAATTGCAACAAGCAAGTGTGGGTAGCATGTACGGCGCAACAAACGATAGAAACGGTAACAACCGAATCGGGAATACATGCCACTGACGATGATTATGGGAAGATTATGGGTCGTTTCGAAACCCGCGTTTCGTTGGAAAGTACAGACCCTGCTTACATTACACAAAAACGTATACTTGACAAGAACGCAGCTGCCGAGATTACACTTAAAAAGCTTTATCAGGACAAGAGGGATGCCATCTTGAACCAATTCCAGATGGGGCACGAACTATATAAGGGCTTTGGTTCCGAAGAAGATTTCTTGCTCTCCTATCCCTTTGTCCCCTATCAGTTCAAACTGATATCCAAGGTGTTTGAGGCATTTCAACGCCTCGAGTATGTATTGGCAGAGGTAAAGGACAACGAGCGGTCGGTATTGAAAATTACCCACGAAACAGCCAAGATTAATAAAGATGAAGAGGTTGGAACGTTTATCCCGTTCGATGCCTTTTTCAACCAGATGTTCTGGCAAAACCTGATTCACCGGGGTACAAAGGCAATCGAGCCGGCTTTAAGTCTGGAAGTTGTAAAATCGAATCCATTCTACCAACGGGTTGTGAAAGTTCTGTTCATGATTTCGAACCTGCAGGATAGCGATAAACAGCTATTCGGTTCAACGTTGGATAATCTGGTGTTGTTGATGATGACAAATCTGGATGAGAATAAGCTGCAATTACGCAATAAGATTGAGGAGGTACTTAACAAGCTTATCGAAGCCAACATTATCCGCGAAGAAAATAAAAACTACTATTTCTACAACGAAGACGAAGTGGAGCTTTCCAAATTGATAGCTAACACCACATTGGGAACCGACTTTGTGTCTGAATCACTCAAAACCATTCTCTTTCCCTGGCTTCGCGTCGAGAATAAGATCCGGTTTGCTGGAAACGATTTTCGTATTATTGCCAATATAGACGGCAAAAACTATCTGGGAAATAATGGAGATGTGATCGTTTCGTTTACCGTATTCGACGATACAGACCGGCTTCAAAAGAGTCTGGCCAACCGGGCCGATACCCTGATTCTGTGTTTAAACGAATGGTTTAAAACTGACAAAGCGTTGGTTACAGACTTTCAATGGTTCTGTAAAGTAGAGCTGTATATTAAGAATAATCAGATTTATCCTACCGAAGCACGTAAAAAATCGATCGAAAGTTTCAAATTACGTAATGTAGAGATGCTGGAATCGAGAATAAAACCTACTATCTATCGTAAGTTTACGCAGACTCCCTTTATATCGGGTAATACGGTAATTGATCCTTCGGAGATAAACGGAGATGGTGCAGATCGCTACCGGAATGTGCTTTTCCGCCACCTGGAAAGTGTCTATAAATACGCAAAGCTGGCCGAAACTTTCCCACAAACACAAGACGAACTGAAACATCGTACCTTTCGTCCGGTTCAACCAAACGAATATACCGAACTGAATCCGCTGAACGATGCCGAAAAGCTGGTGAACGATTACATCACACGGCATAACAACGAGATTCTGCTATCAGATTTGTTGGATAAATTCAAGGCAGCTCCTTACGGTTGGAAGGATGTAAGTATTATATTCATTGTAACAGAGCTTTACAAGCGTAAGTTACGCGATCTTAGTTATCGCAACCAGCCCCGTTACCCTCTGGCGGATTATGTAAATAAGGCGATGCTCTCCAGCGAACGTTCTTCCCTGGCGATTGTAGCTATGCAAGCCATTTCGCAAGACTTGATAAACCGGGCGATAGAGGCATGGAAAATAATCTTTAACGAACACATCACCCCTACAGGTGATGGAAATGCTTTGTTTGATGAACTCCGCAACAAACGTATTGTTGACCAGCACGAACAGTGGAAAAAGGTGAGAACCACCGTGTCGAAGTATCCTTTCGCTTCGCATCTTACCGAGCTGACCGACAAGCTTTCTGCCTGGGAGAACATCCGCGAACCACAGCGTTTGTTCGAAACCTTGAGTTTGGAATCAGGAGCAATGGCAAATCTGGTAGATGTATGTCGCAACCTAAAGGATTTTGCCGAACAGTCGTTGGACGAATATAACAACATCAAACGCTTCTGCGAACAGAACGAAGAGAATTTTGTTCACCTGGAAGCATCTGATAGGGATAAGGCCGAACAACTAAAATCGTTCCTGTTAAGTGATTCGGTAAGAGACTTCCGCAGCTACCTCAAACTTAAAACGGAGCTTGATAAGGCCATCAGAGAGAAAGTTAAAGCTTTACAAAATGAAACGCTGGTCCGTTACGAAGCGATATTCAACGATCTGGATGCGCTGGCAGAAGCCAATCAGGTTGGTAAAGTGGTTTTTGCTGACAGAGGTTATAAACTTCAGTCCATCGAGAAACTGAAAACCATCAGTCTGCTCCGATTAGAGCTTTCCAATGCCGATAATTTTTCAAGTAAAGAGCGCAGTAAGATCTTGATGGAAAAAAACAAGATAGATCAGGAGCTTGCAAATAAAGAGGCACAAAGGAAAAGGCAGGAACTTATCAACAAAGGCGAAAAGCCCGATGAAGGACCACGAACCCCGCCTGTTGCCGAACCCATTTCATTTTCTTTACCGAAAGCAGACTATATCCTTTCTACAGAAGCCGAGGTGGATGCCTATCTAACTTCGATTCGCCAGCAATTGATGCATATGATTCTGAGCAATAAAAAAATTATTATTAAGTAACTACAAGCCATTCTATAAATGAATACATCTGCTCTCAAGCGGTTTGCACAGCAGGCACGCAACATCCTGAAAAGCGGGGTGGAGAAACAATTGATACAATGGGGGTACAACCCAAAAACAAAACGATTTGAAACAGAACCGCAGGTAATTGGTGGCGGGGCTTTGTTCGGATCCAAAATGATTGAAGATACGGACTTTAATAGTAAATGGCAGGCGCTTCGCAGTGCGGTGCAGGCCAAAGGTGCCGGTCAGGTGGTGGAGGAGGCTGCCTATACCTGGTTTAACAGGTTGATGGCTATCCGTATCCTGGCAAAGAACGGATATATCCCGGCACAGATGGAGTATACATCGGCCGAAAGCCGCATCACCACCCTTGTGCAAGCTGCCAGACAGGGTATTACACCCCGTCTGGATGAAAACGGGCAGCGAATATTCCGGTCGTTGATTGAAGATGATACCCGCGAAACAGAACTTTTTTCGTTGTTGATTACGGCCTTTTGTTACGAAAACGAACTGTTGCAACGTATTTTCGGACGAATAGATGATTATACCGGATTGCTGTTGCCTGCAGATATGCTGGCACAAAACGGATTTATCGAGTTGTTGAACACAACGGATGCCATTTCCGACGAAGATTATACCCGGGTGGAATTGATTGGCTGGTTGTATCAGTTTTATATTTCGGAAAAGAAGGACGAGGTTTTTAAAAGCTTCAAGAATAAAAAGAAGGCAGAGGCGGAAGATATACCGGCGGCCACCCAGATATTTACACCCAACTGGATTGTAAAATACATGGTGGAGAACACCGTGGGACGCTTGTGGCTGGATCTGAATCCGGATTCGCGTCTGCGTGAATCGATGCGCTATTTGGTAGAGAACCCCGATGTAAAGGCGGAACCTGTTGTAACGGAGGTGGCAGAGATCAAACTGCTGGATCCGGCCTGCGGATCGGGACATATCCTGGTGGAAGGGTTCGACCGGCTATTTGCCATGTACCGGGAAGAACACTACACGGCTCGCGAAGCGGTCGATTCTATTTTTGCCCGTAATTTGTTTGGTCTGGACATTGATTTACGTGCCGCTCAGTTGGCGCAATTTGCCTTATTGCTGAAGGCCGCAGCAGTAGATCGTTCCGTAATTACCCGCAACATCACCCCTCACGTTTATGCCATGCCCGATAAAGCTATCTTTACCGAACAGGAGGTTGAAGATTTTCTGGGTCGTGAAGGAAAGGAATTTGTTGAGCCATTACGTGAAGCTCTTCAGCTGATGGAACAAAGTCAGAATCTAGGTTCCATTATGAAGTTCAATATACCCCCCCAGGCCCGGCAAGCAATCGCTTCCCGGTATAAGCATTGGACCAAACATAACGCCTCCAATATTCTGGAACAGGAGTTGTGGCAACGCATGAAACCCTATATTGAAGTATTGTTAGTTCTTACACAAAAATACGAAGCAGTCGCCGCCAATCCGCCCTATATGGGAAGTGGTAATATGAATGACGATTTAAAGAAATACATCAACGACAACTATTCTAAAAGCAAAGCCGACCTGTTTTCCGTCTTTATGGAAGTCTGCATGCAAGTTGGCAAGCCACGTGCCTTGATGGGAATGATTAATATGCATTCGTGGATGTTCCTTTCTTCCTTTGAAGCCCTTCGTAAATACTTTATTGAACATTATCACTTTGAAAATATGCTTCATTTGGGACCACGAACCTTTGATGAATTAAGCGGTGAGGTGGTTCAGAATGCGGCCTTTGTAATGCGAAATTGCAAGTCTATTTATACGGGAGTATATTATCGTTTAGTAGATGGAGTCAATTGCAGTACTAAAGAGACCATGTTCCTGAATGGCGAAAACAGATACCCCAACATCTCCCAATCCAACTTCGAAAAGATTCCTGGCAGTCCAATTGCGTATTGGGTGAGTGAAAGGTATATTGAAGCGATTCAAGAAAATTTATCAATTGGGGATATTTCTGAACCACGAGCAGGACTACAAACAAGTGATAATGAACGCTTCTTGAGAATTTGGAGTGAAGTAAACTTTCGCAAATTTGCAATTGGGCTATCAAGAGATGTAGCTCTGAAATCTTTTTACAAATGGTTTCCACACAATAAAGGTGGACGATTTTCTAAATGGTTTGGGAATAATGATATTGTAATTAACTTTGAGAATGATGGTAAAGAATTAAAATATTGGTTAGAAAATAACCCCAATGATCCTTCAACAAAATCATGGTCTAGAAACTTGAGAAATTATAGTCTATATTTTAAAGAGGGTTTGACCTGGAGTTCTGTTGGTGGAACCAATATTGGAGCTCGATATACTCCTCAAGGTTTTTTATTTGACACAAGTGGTCCAATGCTATTTTGTGATAATTTATTTTATATGTTAGGTTTAATTAACACTGTTGTATTTGGATCATTTATTAAAATTTTTTCTCAGACATTATCTACAGGCTCAGGAGATTTCGCAAAAGTTCCATACAAAATAGATCAAAAACATTTATTTGAAATAAATACTTTGGTTTTAAATTCAATTAAAATCGCCAAATCCGACTGGGACTCCCGAGAAACCTCTTGGGACTTTCAGCAATCTCCTTTGATTGCAACAGGTTATGTGAGTCTTGAACAGGCTTACAATGGGTGGGTTGAGAAGGTAACGCAAGATTTTGTTCAGCTCCATGCCAATGAAACGGAGCTCAATCGTATTTTTATTGATATCTATGGGCTGCAGGATGAATTGACTCCGGAGGTGAAGCTGAAGGATATTACGATTCTGCAGGATGAATTGGATACCAAGGCTTTTGGGGATGCTGTTGAGTTGCAGGAGAAACTGCCTATTAAGACAGATGTAGTGATGGGGCAATTGATTTCGTATGCGGTGGGTTGTATGATGGGGCGCTACCGGTTGGATAAGGGGGGCTTGCATATCGCGCATCCCAATCCTTCCGATGAGGAAGTGGCTTCTTACTCTTTCAACGGTCGTACTTTTCAGATAGATGAGGATGGCATCATCCCGTTAATGGACAACAGTGTTAGCTTTACCGACAATGCCCTGGCTCGCCTGAAGGAGTTTTTTGCCTTGGTATGGGGCGAAGAGGAGTTGGTGAATACCCTCAACTTTGTGGAACAGGGTTTGGGCACCGATCTGGAAAGCTATCTGGTTAAGGTCTTTTGGAAGGAACATTGCAAACGTTACCAGAAACGACCGATTTATTGGCTGTTTGCATCGCCCAAGGGGACTTTTCAGGTGCTTACCTATATGCATCGGATGAACCGTTTTACGGTTGAAAAGATCCGTAGCCACTATTTATTGAAGCATATCAGTAACCTGGAGAACCGGGTTGCCATGCTGCAAAGTAATGAGGCTTCGCTTAATACTGCCGAACGCAGGTTGTTGGAAAAGCTGCAGAAAGACCTGGCGGAATGTCGTGCCTACGACCTGGAATTAAAGGAGGTGGCCGATGCTCAAATTGAATTCGACCTGGACGATGGGGTGGCTGTAAACTATGAATTATTTAAAAAAGTAGTGACACCGATAAAATAGAAGAAGTATGAAGAAGGATTTAACAGCATCAGGTGTTGCTCGCCAGAATATATTAAACAACCGGTATGCATTGGAGGAAATACAAAAAGCTATCGGGTTGAAAGGTGTACTGTTCGAGGGGGAATATAAATTTACCAAAAAGCAGTTGGCCGAGTTTTTTGAAATTGACGTACGGACTCTTACCAATTGTATGAAGCAAAACGATGATGAATTGACAAACAACGGTTACGTTGTGTTAATGGGTAAGTCGCTGAGGGATTACAAGTTAGCGTCTGCGGAATCGTTTGGTAAGGAAATAGATTTCCCTACCAAAACAACCGTATCTATTTATTTAACATGAGATTCATACTAAAACGATAGAATTATGCTGAATGACAAAATAACAACCTATTTCCAACGCAATCCACGGCTTAAAGTTCTTTTCTTCTTTGACCCCGAGGGTGAGTATCTGGAGGAGGTGCGTGCATTGGATCTCCCTGCCATCAGAGTGGTTGAGTTTGCAGGGGATTGGTTCAACCTGAAGTTAAAATTCAATACAATTTGGCGGATGGATCGGGTATTTCTGTATATGCCTGTAAAGAGTCCGCAGTCGAAAGATGAAATGGGGGACTTTCCGTTATTGGGACTTCTTAAAGCCAATAAGGAGCTCCGAATGGACAGCGAGGCCGATTTCATGGAGGAATATGGATTGAAGGCTAATCATGCCATGCTTGTAAAACGCTACATAAATGAACTGAAATATGCCCATACACAGCAGGTGCTAAAGCCCATATTGAATGCTGCCGGTTTTGTGGAACGTGATATCCAGAAGGGACTGGTATGTGCATTCCTCTCTTTGTCGAAAATGGAGGATTGGGATACAATATTGATTCGCTTGCTTACTTACGGATTGCCCAATAAGGAGAAAGAATTAGCTTCATTTTTCAGAAAAGTAGATAAATGTAACTTAAAAGAGTTTATTAATAAACAGATTAATACCTATTTTGATACTTACTTTGATTTGTTTGACCGAGATGAAGTGATCGGCCTTGTGAAACGATTGAAATACAACTCTATTACGCAGGGATTGCTGGTTAATCCTCAAGATCCTTACAAGGCTTTAAAAACGGACAATCAGAATTGCATCGAGTTGCTGAACCGATTGCGGGAAAGTGGGATTGCCCATGCTTCGATGGGTAACACTTTTCAAGAAACCCTTCAAATCAACGGAGCTGCTATTTTAGAGTCGAAACTGATTGAAGTGTATGGAATGGGAACTCCTTTTGTATATATGACGGAAGATTTGAAATGGGAACTGATTGTCGGATTGGGGCATGTTTTTCCAGAAATAGGTCAGGGTGGTGAGGCTATTCTGGATAAACTTTCTATTGAAGTACAGGAAGAGGGTTTGATGAAATCGACACTATCCTTCTTGCGGAACAGTTTGATTTTACTTAAGAAGGCCGATCTTAAATTGTCGTTGGTGTTTGACAAACCTGAACATTATATCGATGCATATACCCATGAGTTTGCCCAAGTGGATTTTAGTTACCGCAAAGCCATACTGAATTACTACGCCATTCGATTGGAGCAGTATGAAGGTTTTGAAGAGTATTTAGAACGTATCAAATTAATGATAGACGATATTTATGGTAAGTTTACCTATAAATTGAATCATGAATGGCTGGAGTGTCTCAATGATAAGGGGTTTGAATATGCAAAGATAAATTGTCCGAAACAGTATGATTTCTTCACGAACAAGATTGCTCCGCTAAAACAAAAAGTGGCAGTGATAATAAGTGATGGGCTTCGGTATGAAGTTGCTACTGAGTTGCTGAATGAACTTTATAAGGATGACAAGAATATATCTAAGATAGATGTTCAGCTGGCCTCTTTGCCTTCGGAAACAGCTTTTGGGATGGCGAATTTGCTCCCTGGAAAGCAGTATGTGTATGATGGACAGATAAGAGTAGACGGTGAAATCCCGGCTGGGATAGAGCAACGGGATAAGATTCTTAAAATGCATTCGCCGGGATATAAGGCTGTATCTTTTGATACGGTACTGAATGGGAATAAACAAGAGAACAGAGAGCTTTTTAAAGCGGATGTGGTTTATATTTATCATGATATTATTGATAAGGAGGGACATAAAGGTACTGAACGAAATGTTTTTCAGGCAGCGCAAACGGCTATTGCCGAACTGGCAGGTATGGTTAAACGTATCCAGGGTGGATACGGAGTGAATCGGGTTTTTATTACTTCAGACCATGGCTTTATCTACAACGATAACGATATAGAAGAGTCGGATAAGAATACAATTGCTGCATGCGAATGTACGGAATCTGGTGCCCGCCATTATATTACAGCCGATAATCCGGATGTGGAGTTGGGTTATAAGGTTTCTATGTATAAGACAACCAAATACAATGAGCCTTATCGGGTTGTTATACCCGACTCTGTGAACCGGTTTAAAAAACAAGGGTCAAGATATCGTTACACCCATGGGGGTGGAAGTTTACAGGAACTTATTGTGCCCGTTATTGAGAGTTCGCGCAGAGAGGAAAAAGTACAGCGGAAGGTGAAGCCAATTCTTTTTGGAACCAACCTTTCTATTGCTTCTAATAATTTGAAGGTGACTATTATTCAGGAGAATCCGCTTTCGTCTGTCGAAAAGCTGTGTGTGGTTGAATTAGGTATATACAATGATACGCAGTTGGTTTCGAACAAGGCCGAAATCACCTTAAATGCGGTAGGTGAATCTCCCAATGACCGGATATTTACGACGGTGCTTACATTAAATACCAAAGTGTTGGATACGGTGTTAAAGCTTAAGGTATTCGATAAAGAGGACTTATTGAATCCGCTTATAGAAGAATCGGTTAAAAATAATACGTTAATTGAAAGGGACTTCTAACTATGGAATTGAAAGAAAAGATATTGACTTATTTTGAAGGGAAGGTTGTTCGAAAGGATCTGGCATCTATTGTGAAAGGAAATCTTCCTGTTCCTACGTATGTGGTGGAATATTTGTTGGCTCAATATTGTGCGCTGGATGACGAACAATTGATTGCCGAAGGTATAGAGAAGGTAAAGGAGATTATCCGTAATAATTATGTGAACCGGGCTGAGGCCGAGAAAATCAAAAGCCGGATTCGCGAGCAGGATAGTTATCGGGTGATAGATAAAGTGAATGTAGAATTGAATGACCGCTCGCAGAATCAGTACGAAGCTGATTTTGCCAATCTTGGTATAAAAAAGATTCCGATCAGCGATGCAGTAGTACGTTCGAACCCAAAATTGCTGAGTGGTAACGGTGTTTGGAGTATTTTGAAAGTACGTTACGATC
This sequence comes from Macellibacteroides sp., assembly GCF_050251695.1. Classification (NCBI taxonomy): domain Bacteria; kingdom Pseudomonadati; phylum Bacteroidota; class Bacteroidia; order Bacteroidales; family Porphyromonadaceae; genus Macellibacteroides; species Macellibacteroides sp. Next base: position 4,385 of record NZ_JBFWMI010000071.1, on the reverse strand, counting down.
ATTCAGATGTAGCCAAAGTTCGCTGGGTGATTGAAGATATAAAGCCAATCCAGATTGCTCATGTAAACCTGGAGGAGTTCCTCGATCAGCGAAAGCATTTTACATCGGATGAGTGGATTGATTTACTGGTGCAGACAATCGGCATAAAACCAGAGACTCTAAACCGGAGAGGTAAGCTAATACAGATATCGCGGCTACTTCCTCATATAGAAAATAACTTTAATTTTATGGAGTTGGGGCCAAAGGGAACGGGTAAATCGCATATTTTCCAGGAGTTGTCTCCGCACGGAGTTTTAGTGTCGGGCGGGGATGTTACTTCGGCCCGCTTGTTTGTAAAGCATTCGGGTAATAAGGAGTTGATTGGGTTGGTTGGATATTGGGATGTGGTGGCTTGGGATGAGTATGAGCATCAATCCGGGAAAAGAGTGGATCCTGTAATGGTGGATACAATGCAGAATTATCTGGCTAATAAGTCATTCAACAGAGGTAAGGCTCCTCACGAGGCTTCTGCTTCCATGGCTTTTATTGGTAATACGAAGCATACTGTTCCCTATATGCTTAAAAATGCCCACCTTTTTGAGTCAATTCCGGATGCATTCATTAAAGGTGCTTTCTTAGATCGGATTCATCTTTATATCCCGGGTTGGGAAGTTCGTGTATTAAAGAAATCATCTTTTAGCGATGGATTTGGGTTTATAACTGATTATCTGGCTGAAGTGTTACACGAACTTCGTAAACAGGATTATTCAACTATTATGAGTGAATACGTCAAATTTGATGGCTCCCTTTCTGAACGTGATCATAATGCGATTAGGAAGACTTTCTCCGGATTGATGAAACTTATCTATCCAGACAAGGTGATCACCCGTGAAGAGGCTTTTGAGTTAATAGATTTTGCAACTGAAGGGCGTAAGCGGGTGAAAGATCAACTTTATATTATTGATGAAACGTTTAAAGCCGAACCTGCAAGGTTCTGCTATACCATTTTGTCGACCGGGGAAGAGGTGCATATTGAGACTTTAGAGAACTTGAATAATCCAAGTCACAAAGTTCGTTTGGAACAGTCTGATAAGAGGACGGATGTTCAGGAACCAATGATTCAAGAGTCTTCTTCTGTTACTTCTTCAGAAGTAAAAAGTGAAAGGAAACGAATTGAACTCGAACCTGCTGTTAAAAATGTAAGTATCCGTGAAAATCAAACAGGGGTATCATATAAATCGTTGTTTGGTAGTTATTTGAAGGGGGCGACTTTGATAACCATCGAAGACCCATACATCCGACTTCCGTACCAGATTCGAAACTTTCTTGAGTTTCTTAGTTTAATTGCTGAGCAGAAAGAGATGGAGGATGAAGTGAATGTGCATCTGGTAACTTGGAATTCGGAAGATAGGACTCCCGATTCAATAGATGCTTTTGATGAAATTAAAGAGTCAGTTGGGGAGGTAGGAATCAACCTTACCTACGAATTTAAAGATTTCCATGACAGAAGAATTACGACCAATAATGGATGGGAGATTATCCTGGGCAGAGGTTTGGACATCTTTGAACCTCGCCGGGGGTATTCAATTGAAGATCTCATGCAAGAGCGCCGCAAATGTAAAGCATTTACTGTGACTTATTTGAAGGGATGATGGATACAACGTTTTGCAAAATAGGGAGTTATTAGAAAAAGAAAAAGGTCTGGAATTTTCATTCCAAACCTTTTTTCCTTTCTGTTGTCTCACGAGGATTCGAACCTCGACAGACAGAACCAAAAACTGTAGTGCTACCGTTACACCATGAGACAATCCGATGCTTTATTGTAAAGCGTTGCAAAGGTAAGCATATTTTTTAACTTTGCAAATCTATTGCTCGAAATTTTACTTTATAATGAGCAGGAAGTAGTTCTTCTTACCCTTTTGTACAAGCAGGTATTTGTTGTTCAGCAACGATGCAGAGGTTACTACCTCGTCGGCCGTTGCCAGCTTTTCCTTATTTACACTTACACCACCGCTCTGAACCAGCTTGCGCATTTCGCCTTTGGAGGGGAATACGGCAGCTTTTTCTGTAAACAGATCTACAGCTTTGATGCCTGTAGCAAATTCGTCCATGGATACTTCAAATTGAGGTACCCCTTCGAATACGGCCAAGAGGGTGTCTTCGTCCAGCTTCTTGAGGGCTTCGGATGTGGCATTGCCAAACAGGATGTTGGATGCCTCAACGGCTGCATTGTAGTCTTCCTCAGAGTGTACCATGATGGTTACCTCTTTGGCCAGACGCTTCTGCAGCGGACGCAGGTGGGGTGCGGCTGCCTGTTCTGCTTCCAGGTCGGCAATCTCTTCCTTGCTCAGGGCAGTGAAGATCTTTATATATTTGGCTGCGTCGGCATCGCTTACGTTAAGCCAGAATTGATAAAATTTATAGGGAGAGGTATAGCGGCGGTCCAGCCACACGTTACCCGATTCGGTTTTACCAAACTTGCCACCGTCTGCTTTGGTGATAAGCGGACAGGTAAGGGCGAAGGCTTCGCCTCCCTGCTTGCGGCGGATCAGTTCTGTTCCGGTTGTGATGTTACCCCATTGATCGGAGCCTCCCATCTGCAGTCTGCATCCTTCGTGCTGGTACAGGTACAGGAAGTCGTATCCCTGCAGCAGCTGATACGAGAATTCTGTAAAAGACATTCCTACGTTTGATTCCGAGCTGAGGCGTTTCTTTACGGAGTCTTTAGACATCATATAGTTTACGGTAAGGTGTTTACCGATGTCGCGAATGAAATTCAGGAATGAGTAGTCTTTCATCCAGTCGTAGTTGTTAACCAGCTTGGCGGCATTAGGGGCGTCCGAATCGAAATCCAGAAACTTAGCCAGCTGGTTTTTAATACTTTCCTGGTTATGACGAAGGGTGGCTTCGTCCAATAAGTTACGCTCTGCCGATTTTAAGGATGGGTCGCCAATCATTCCGGTAGCGCCGCCTATCAAGGCGATGGGCCGGTGACCGGCACGCTGCAGGTGCTTTAACATCATAACGCCTACCAGGTGTCCAATATGTAAAGAATCTGCAGTTGGATCGATACCAACGTAAGCAGAGGTCATCTCTTTTTGTAACTGTTCTTCTGTACCGGGCATCATGTCATGAATCATGCCTCTCCATCTTAATTCTTCAACAAAATTCATCGTACTAAATTATTGTATTATTTGAGTGAGGCAAAGTTAGTACTTATTTTTAAATCAAATAGTAAAAACCGTGCGAACATTCTCTCTTAATGTGTTGGAAAATAGCTGTACATCTATTCCGGAGACGTCAGCAAGCTGTTGGTATATTTTTTGGATGGAGAGCAGGCTTTCGTCCGTTTCCGCCAGGATACGGTTCGGATAGGCTGCCTGTACGGCTTCTGGATTGAATTTTTCGCCGAAGGAGAGCCAGCAATCCTGGCGTATGAGCTGTTCGGCCAATTGCTTGTTGCCCCTGAACCCGTGTATCACCCAGGGCATGCGGGGAGCCGTCTCTTTTTTGATGGTGATTAGCTGTTGCCAGGCTTTTACGCAGTGTATAACCAGCGGTTTGCAGAGCACTTCAGATAAGGCTATCTGCTGGCGGAAGACTTTTTCCTGCAGGATGAAAGGCGTTGAGGCAAGCGTGTCTAGTCCGGCTTCACCCAGTGCCACGATGCCCGGCAGGTTGCAGGTGTGGCGCAGCAGCTCCATTTGCTGGTGGGGGTCGCTGATGTACCACGGGTGTATGCCTGCCGAATAGTAGATGCCGTTTTCGTTTGGAGTGTTTGGCAGTTGCTGCCCTTCCGTTGCGATGATCAGATTTACGATACAGGCATATGAGTCTGCACCGGAGGATGCCTGGTGAGGGGTGTGGTGGGTATGTATATCTACGTAATGCATGTCAGGGAACCGGATCGTAACCGCTTCCTCCCCAGGGGTTGCAGCGGAGTATTCGTTTTATAGCCAGATAGAGTCCTTTGATGGGACCGTGTTTCCTGAGGGCCTGCACAGCATATTCGGAACAGGTAGGGGTGTACCTGCACGCAGCCGGAGTCATGGGTGAAATAAAATACTTGTAAAAATATACCGGCAATAACAGGATGTAGGTGAAGAATTTCTTCATTTATCTTTGAGGGCCTTCAGGGCCTTGATCATGGATTTTTCAATCTCGGCAAAGGAGCGGATCTCCTTATCTACATATAAGAAGGCAACAAGCATGCTGGTTCCTTTCTCTTGCAGCGGATCAATCAGGTCGTATTTGTGTATCCGGTAGCTTTCGCGTATCTGCCTTTTAATAAGGTTCCGCTTGTTGGCCCGTTTGAATTTCTTTTTGGGTACACTGGCCATGATGGCTACCCTCGACGGGAGTTCCTTTTCTTCTACCGGAAGATATACTACCCGAAGGGGGAAAGA
>NZ_JBFWMI010000070.1:5834-17832 GCF_050251695.1 Macellibacteroides sp. | reverse complement strand
ATGGCAAGGCGGGCATCGTCAAACTGTCCGTCGTGGTATACTACCCCACCTCTAAGTTTCGATTTCTTAAGTCCCGGAATTTCGTTTACCACCTTTTTTTTCGTTAATGGCAGCGAACGTCCCAATCCCAATCTACCGGCCAACAGATCGTATAATGAAAGTCCGATTGTATAGAATGGCTGTTCCCACCAGCGGTAATTCCCAATAATAAAGCGCATGTCCTTAACCAGATGAGGGGCGTTTTGTCTCATTCTTCCTCTTTCGTGCAAAGCCCCAACCACCATTTGTATATCTCCTTGTTGCAGGTATCGAACTCCCCCATGTACCAGTTTAGTGCTACGGCTTGAAGTTCCTTTCGCAAAATCACTCTGTTCGAGCAAGATAACACTATATCCCCTTGATGCGGCATCAACAGCTACCCCTAACCCGGTAGCTCCTCCGCCTATAATCAAAATTTCGCAAGTAAAATTCTTTTTGCAAGTTTCTTTTATTAATTCATTCCGATCCATAAGATTAACCATTAGAGCGCTTTTTATACTTAGTCTAGAAAACTTTGCAAATATAAACAAATAGAAATAATAAAAAGAAATTAAACGAAACTTTTATTTTCTTTTTATTTCTATTTATATTTTGATCAAGATATTAGTTCCGTTTCATTTTATTTATCAATAATTCTATTACTTTTGTATATTCAAACTTAATCAGGTAGAAATATGATAAGCATTGCAGAAAGACATAAGTACATCCTCGACACACTGGCGAAGGATGGATTCGTGAAGGTAGCTGATATTGCCAAGGCACTGGAAGTAACCACTGTAACAATACGGAAAGATTTAAAATACCTGGAAGAAAAGCATCTGTTGTATCGTACGCACGGGAGCGCCAGTCCGATAAACCCTCTTGCATCCGACCTGAATGTAGTTGAAAAAGAAAAGATGAAAAAGGATGAAAAGAAAAGGATAGCACTGGCTGCCTGTAATCTGATAGAGGAAAACGACTCCATCATCATCGCTTCGGGGTCTACCGTTTATACCTTTGCAGAAAACATCACTCCGGGCAAGCACCTTACCGTTGTAACCGCCTCACTTAAGGTTTCGTTACTGCTGAATGAAATTACCGATGTGGACATCATTCAATTGGGTGGAACCGTGCGCAAAAACTCGGCATCTGTTATCGGCGATTATACCAACCGGTTCTTTACGGACATAACCTGTTCTAAATTATTTCTGGGTGTGGACGGTATCGATCCTGAAACCGGTATCACCAATTCAAATATTGAAGAGGCTCAGTTGAACAAGCGTATGATGGACGCTTCGTTAAGAACCATCATCCTGGCCGACTCGTCAAAGTTTGGTAAAAGAGGTTTCGGACGGATATGCAGTCTGGACCGCGTAGACGTGATCATTACAGATGCAGGCATCCCGGCTTCAATGGCAAAAATCATCGAAGAGGCAGGTATCGAACTGATAATTGCCTGACAGACGGTAGTACTGATAATCACTTGTTGTAACAACCGCCACTTCTGCTTCCTGTTGCGGTAAAAACGAGAAAGTAGCTGCCGCAGTAGTAAAGTCCAGCTCGTAGGCTTATATATGCCTGTTACAGTAAAATCTTGAAAGTGGCTGTTACAATTAAAGGTAAGTGTTACGGATCTACTGATTGACGACGTTGACATAATCCAGATGTTGTACTTCGAGTTACAATTAAAGGTAGTTTTACGGATCTACTGATTGACGTAGAAGATGTTATATTTAAATATTAGGATCGAATATAGGATCGTATAAAAATATAAAACCCTGAAAGTTTTTATCAAACTTTCAGGGTTTTATATTTTATTCTCCTTATATCCTATTATACTACTTTTATACGTATTAGACGTTATATCAAGCAATGTAATAAGGATCGGATTTACGAAGATTAGGGAAGCTCTTTAATTTTTACATTCTTATAAAGCACTTCGTCACCATGGTCCTGCAAAAGGATATTACCTTCCTCCCAGTCGCCGAAGTTTTCCCAATCCCGGTATTTGCTATAGGCAACCAAGGCACGCCACATCTGGTTTCCACGTTCGTATTCAACTATTTTCACACCGTTAAGCCAATGTTCAATCTTATTACCTTTAACAACCACCATCGCCGTATTGAAAAATCCGGGACGGAATGGTTTGGTTGAATCTGCGGGGATAAGATCGTACAACGAACCAAGAGTACGGTTTCCTTTTACGCCCAACTTAGCATCCGGGTGCTTCTGGTCATCCAGAATCTGAAATTCGCATCCGATAGATGATCCAGCTCCTTTATTGATTTCCGTATTTACAAAATACTTGATTCCGCTATTGGCCCCGGGAGTAATCATAAAATCGACTTTCAGGATAAAGTTCTTGTATTTTTTTACAGTAACAATATCACCGCCGTTGGTAGATTCGCCGCCATCACTTTTCATCACTTTCAGAATACCGTTATCGATAAACCAACCTTTAGAAGGGAAAGTAGTGAGTTTGGCACCTCTCCAACCTTCAGTAGTTTTGCCATCCCACAACAACTTCCAACCCTCTTTTGCTTCCTGATCAGAAATCGTATTGGCTATCTGGTTTACCTGAGGAGCCGATTGTGACTGAGGAGTGGCAAAGGCTTCGGGTGTAGAGGTACAAATCCGGATGTTACGCCAACTGATTGTTTTACCCTCCTGGTCTTTATTGCCGATAGCATGTACCTGCAAGGCGATAAATCCTTTATCAGTGGTGTTATCCAATAAATTTGCGCAAGGAACACCATTCACCCATGTACGGATGGAGTTACCGATCGCTTCGATCCGGGCTTTGTTCCATTCTCCACTCTTAAATGCTTTCTGGGCGGAAGGATATTCGGTAAGCGGATACAACCAACCTCTGCGGGATTCATCGTAAATACCACCAGTCCATGCTCTCGAGGACGGATCTATCTCAAACTGATATCCATGAACCCGACCGTTCATGTATTCTTTCAGGCTGTTACTTCTGAACTGGACTCCGGAATTGAGTCCGTCCGCCACTTTGAATTCGAATTCAAGGATAAAGTCGGCATACATTTTTTTGGTGGCCAAAAAGGTATTAGGTGTTCCCATTTTAGAGATACCTGTTATCTCACCATTGGCAACCTTATACTCGGCAGTTCCATTCAGCTTCTCCCATCCTTTCAGGTTTTTCCCGTTAAATAAAGATTCCCACTGAGGAGTTTGTGCGCACAAGGCCAAAGTAAACAACAGCATCACAGCTGTCAGATTATATTTTTTCATGTAGATAATTGAAATTAAACAGATTATTTAATCATATAAAACTCTTGCCATTCTTTGCGGGGAGGAGTTCCGGCCAACAACGCATCGGCAAACGGATTGTTTGTGATTCGTTTGGTCTGACGGTCGAACTGTAATTTAGCATTCAGGCGCTGAGCAATAACACCCAATGAAAAGAGCTGACAAAGAGGACCGGCAATTGCGAATGGCGAACGGGTTTTCTCTTCTCCGGCACAGGCAAGCAAGAAGTTTGCAAAATGATTGGACGGACTCTTAGGTACTTCCGGCAGTTTGGAAGCCATGGCTTTTGCCTTCTCTTCGGGTATGATAGACAAGGTACTGCCATGTGAACCACCTTTAAAGGTAAGCTCTTTAGAGTAGATAATCTTACCCGGATTTAATTTGGCCGGCTGAATCTTGCCACCACCCACTGGAGGGATGTTCGGATCAATTTCTGATACACCGTAACCTTCGGGAACCGACGGAATGTTGTTCACGCCATCGTACCACGTAACATCTACAGCAGGCATATTACCACGTTTGGGGAATTTAAACTGAAGAGTGGAAGACATGGGGAAGAAATAATCGTTATGCCCGTCCAGCTTCAGAGCATTAACCTCCGTTGGAAGTCCCAGATCCAAAAACTCGTGGGCCGTATCCAGGATATGTGCACCCCAGTCACCCAAGGCACCTAAACCAAAGTCATACCAGCAACGCCATTGTCCAAGATGGAAATCCTTATTATAGTCATGATAAGGAACAGACATCAACCATGTATCCCAATCCAATGTAGCAGGTACAGCTTCCTTATCCGGGAATTTACGAATATTCGTATCCCATCCGTGCCAACGGCGCGGAGAGTTCATGTGGGCTGTAATAGCAGTTACATCTTTTATAATTCCGGCCTCTTTCCAGGCTTTGAACTGAAAATAGTTTGCTTCCGAATGCCCCTGATTACCCACCTGGGTTACAAGTTTGTTATTCTTACGGGCCATCTCCATCAGCAATTCAATTTCATAAAATGTTCTGGCCATAGGCTTCTCAACATATACATGCTTACCTAATGCCATTGCCATCATACAAATAGGAAAATGGGCATGATCCGGAACACCCACAACCACAGCCTCTATTTCGTTTCCCATCTTATCAAACATCACCCGGAAGTCTTTAAACTGTCGGGCCGACGGAAATTTAGCCATATTAGCCTGGGTATGAGGAGCACCCATATCCACATCACATAACGCAACGATGTTTGCAAGACCTGTTTTATCAAACTCATTCAGAATCTCACCTCCACGGTTTCCGATCCCCACACATGCCAAATTGATGCGTCTGTTAGCTCCGCTTACCCGTTTCTGACCGGCAGCACTCAGGTTAACGCCTCCAACAGTCAATCCTGCCGAGAGAAGCATTGTGTTTTTCAAAAAATCTCTTCTTGTTGTCATTACAAAGAATATTAAGTAAGTTATTAAATTAGGTTAAATCGGCAACGTGCTCGCACACATTCACTTTTAAAAAAAATGTAAAAACTGAATGGCTACAAATAGCACTGCTTAAACTCCATACATTTACACTGTCTAACGGAGCAAACGTACTCAATTTATCGGTAGGTACAATAGAGTTATTTACCAAAAAACTTTAGTATATTATCAAATTAACAAAAAATATAGATAGTAGACCTTAAAAAGACAGTCTACCGATGCAATACCAACTTTCTGTATCTCAAAAGCGCCTCAACAAAATAATAATCGCCGTAGGTTAGCGGTACATCCACTTCCGAGTTTCCGGGAAGATGACCCACTCCGTGCTTAAGTATAAAGCAGCCGTTTGTTCCTGTCTCGGCCAGATATTGAGGCGAAGCCAACGTACGTAGTTGCGATTCGGCAAAGGCCAGGTAGTTCTGTTTAAGGGGCTCCTCAACAAACTGACTCAATTCGATAAGTGACGAAGCCATGATTGCTGCAGCCGAGGCATCACGCAATGCATTAGGTATATCGGGCGCGTTAAAGTCCCAGTACGGAATTTTGTCGTCCGGCATATTAGGATGGTTCATCAAAAAAGCCGCAATGTGTTTGGCCTGATCCAGGTAGCGTTTGTCTCCTGTTTCACGATACATCATTCCAAAACCGTACAAACCCCAAACCTGACCTCTGGCCCAGGCACTTTCGTCGCTGTAACCCTGATGTGTACACTTAACCTCTACCTTACCAGTTTCGGGAACATAAGACACTACGTGATACGAACTGTAATCGGGACGGAAATGATTGCTGATCGTAGTGTTGGCATGAGTAACAGCAATATCCCGAAAACGGTTGTCGCCGGATGCCTTGGCAGCCCACATAAGAAATTCCAGGTTCATCATATTATCAATAATAACCGGAAACTGCCATTTATTACTTCTCCCCCACGATTGGATGCACCCCACCTTCCCATTGAAACGAGACGATAAAGAAGCAGCTCCGTTTAGAAGCACCCGGTTGCAGGAGTCCACACCCGTAATCCGCAAAGCATTGCCATAACTGCAATACAACATAAAACCCAGATCGTGGGTTCCTTTATTATACTGCTCTTTATTTATCCGGTTTGTAAACATCCAGGCGTACTTCTCCAGCTCCTTGTTTCCGGAGTTTTCATACAAATACCACAATGTACCCGGAAAGAATCCACTGCACCACCAGGCAGAGTTAGAAGTTACCAGCTTTCCCTCCTTATCCACGGTACGAGGTAAGGCATCCGGAATCTCCTCCATCGCTTTGGCAAGAAGTAAACTCTGAGATTCAGCCCGGCTGAGTACTTGGTCGATCACCTGTGCCATTTCAGGATCTGATTGGGCGTTTACCGATGGCATAATCAATAGAAAAGAAAATAAGATTAATAATGAATTTCTCATAATCATAAAATAAGGGATATATATTATTTAAATAAAAAAGCAACATTATCTGATAAATCAATCCGGCCAAAAGTAAAACTTTTTCGTTAAATTGTGACTATTAAATCGGATAAAACAGATTTTAAAACAATATAAACCATCCTTATACTGTCGAAATCGGCTGTGAATGAGGGGCAGATTAAAGTTTTATCAGATGAAAGTAAAAAGAAGTTGTTAAAGAATAAAAAATAGTCTACTTTTGGGACAGATATAAACCTCAAAATGTTAACAGAAGATCTGAATATTGAAAACCAACAACAAGTGTGGGACCGTTTCAGGGAAGGAGACGATACCGCCTATTCTTTGATTTATAAAGAATATGCACATGTTATGTTTTCATTCGGCATGCGGTTTACTACTGACCGCGAACTTGTAAAAGACTGCATTCAGGACATTTTTGTGAAATTATACAGTAAAAGGCAGCAGCTCAACAGCACAGGCAGCATTAAATTTTATCTGCTTGTTGCCATGAAAAACGAACTATTCAATATTTTCAGGAAAAACATCACCTTTTATTCCATTCATACGATGGAGTACGACCTGGCGTCGGACACACAACTGGAAGACAAGCTTATCAGCGACGAAGAAAGTATTGAGCGGAACAATATGATCTCTCAGATTCTCGAAATACTTACACCCAGGCAGCGAGAGGTTATCTACTACCGATACATTGAGGAACTTTCATTTGCAGAAATCGAACAACTAATGCAAATCAACGTTCAATCGATTCAGAATCTTATCCAGCGATCTATCAAAAAAGTAAGGGAAAAGTTTCCCGATTATGTGCTGTATACACTGTTCCCTATTATATTCCAATAATTTTAAAGGAAAAAACTTTTTTCTTCCACAAAGTGAGTATAAATAAAATCCGGCTGTGTATTATATGTAGTTGGGCACTAAATCCGGCCCAATAAAATATAATGACAAACATTGATTATTCTAAATTTACATCCGAAGATTTCTTAAAAGACACGTACTTTCTGAAATCAATAAAAACTCCAACCAAAGAGTCGAATGCCTTTTGGAAAAAGCAATTATTGACTAAAAAGATTCGGGAAAAGGAGTTCAGGGTTGCAAAAAATATCATTTTGTCGGCCAATATACCTCACCACACCATTTCGGAGGAGGAGTTGAGCGAACTATGGAATAAGATAGAAAAATCTAATAAACAAAAGCCGTTGCAACGGCATAGCCGACTCATTCAATTTGCAGCTGTTGCAGCCAGTCTAGCCATCTTGTTTGCCCTTTCATATACCTTCTGGAGCAAACAAAGCAATAACGGCAGTTCTTTAATCTCAATTGCAAAATCGATGCATGTACAGGGAGATTCGTCGGCTGTGCAGCTTATCTTGAATAATGACAAAAATATTACGCTTGATCAGGAGAATGTAACAATCGAATACAATGCCACAGGAGACGTTATTGTAAACAAACAACAGGTAGCACATAATATCGCATCAAATACGAATGGACCTGCACAGTTGTCCGAAACGAATACATACAACCAGTTGATTGTTCCCAAAGGGAAAAGGTCGTCCATTGTTTTTGGAGACGGCACCAAGCTATGGGTAAATTCGGGCAGCCGCATTGTCTATCCTATCAGTTTCAAAAAGGACAAACGCGAAATCTATGTTGAAGGCGAAGTATATCTGGAAGTCACCAAAGATAAAACCCGGCCGTTTATCGTATCGACCAATAAAATGAACATAGCTGTGCTGGGAACCTCTTTCAATGTAACGGCCTACACGGCAGACAAGGAGCAGTCGGTTGTACTTGTAACCGGGGCTGTGGAGGTAAACACAGATAGTAATAAGAAAATTGCACTTACACCCAACAACCGGCTCACCTATACCGGCGGCCAGTTAGATGTAGAAAATGTGGATGCATCCCTCTATATATCTTGGGTGGAAGGCTTATACATCTATAACAGCGAAAAGCTTGGAACCATTCTGGACCGTCTGTCGCGGTACTACGGAAAAACCATCACCTATGATGCACGGGTTTCCGAATTAAGATGTTCCGGTAAACTGGATATGAAAGATGAACTGCTGGATGTACTGGCCGGTCTTGCCCAAACAGCACCGATCACCTGGCAGTATAACGAGATAGAAAACGAACTTTGTATAACCTATAAATAGAAGAGCCTATGTAAGATAGCTGTTTATGTAACAAATGGACCGGAAAATACCCCCATACTTCCCGGTCCGGATTTTAATTTCAATAACTCACTAAAGTTTTAAACCTAAAATCTATACAAATGTATGATGAAAAATCGAAATATAAGAGCGTTAGATGCTAATATTGAGAAATTCTGTAGAATTATGAGAATCACGACTCTCTTTCTGATTATAGTAATGAGCATCAGTGCAAAGCCGGAGACCTATTCGCAGTCGACTTTCTTTACACTGGAACTGAACAATCGGACGGTAAAAGAGGTATTCAATGAAATAGAAAAGAAGAGTAATTTTATTTTCTTCTACTATGACAATGCAGTCGACGTGAACCGAAAGGTAAACGTAAACAGCAAGAATCAGACCGTCGATAAAATTCTGAACAAAGTATTTGCCGGTACGGATAATACGTATGTAATCAACGATCGTCAGATCTTTATTTCAAAAAAGTCCGATCTACCCCGTAATCCATCCACTACACAGCAGCGAAATCTGATCAAAGGGAAAGTGCTGGACGAGAACGACGAGCCCTTGCCGGGCGCTGCCATATTGGTAGTAGGAAGTACGCGAGGCGTTACGACGGATATAGACGGATCGTTTGAGATTGAAGTAGGCGCAACCGAGAAACTTACCATCTCTTACTTAGGGATGCAAGACCAGATAATTACCGTTGGTAACCAACGCACTTTGGTTGTTAAACTTAAAGCTAAGGCCGACGAACTGGATGAAGTTACCGTTGTTGCTTTCGGTAAGCAAAAGAAAGAAAGTGTTATCGGAGCCATTACCTCCGTTACCGTAAGCGACCTGAAGGTTCCGGTAGGTAAGATCAGTACCAGTCTGGCCGGACAGATGGCCGGTATTGTTGCCGTTCAACGTTCGGGAGAACCCGGATCGGGAGCCGACTTCTGGATCCGCGGGGTTAATACCTTCGGAGCAAATAACCGTCCGCTTGTTCTGGTGGATGGAATTGAACGCCCCCTCGACCTTGTGGATACGGAAGATATTGAGACATTCTCCATATTAAAAGACGCTACCGCTACGGCTGTTTACGGTGTTAGAGGTGCTAACGGCGTTGTACTTGTTACCACCCGCAAAGGGAAAGAGGGAAAACCGGTGATAAGCGGTCGCGTTGAATACGGGGTTATGTCTCCCACCAAAATGCCTAAAATGACCGACGCACTGGAGTTCATGAAGCTCTATAACGATGTATATAAAGAAGACAACAACGGTAATGTCTTTTATACCGAAGAGGAAATGAACAAATACCTTACCGGTGTGGATCCCGATCTATATCCCAATGTAAACTGGATGGAGGAGATATACAAAGACATGACCACCAGTCAGCGTGTAAACATAAACATCTCCGGTGGTGGAAAGAATGTACGTTACTATGTGGCCGGATCCATATACAACGAAAACGGGGTATTCAATGCCGAAAAGGGTGACGAATACAACCCTTCACTGAAATGGACCAAGTATAATTTCAGGTCTAACATAGATATTGATCTATCTAAAAGCACCATGCTGAACCTTAATTTATCTACACAGTATGATGTAAAGAACAAACCTGATACAGACGACCTCTGGATTTATTCATTCCAAACCGTACCTATTGCCATTCCGAAAGAGTATTCGGACGGAACTACTGCCCGTACCCCCATCGGAGTAAACCCGTACAACCTGCTTAATAAGACCGGTTACGTACAACAATTCAATAACAATGCCCAGTCGCTGATTGGACTTACACAAGACTTTTCGGATTTAATTACTCCGGGACTGAAGGCGAATGTTAAGTTTTCGTGGGATGCGGTAAACTCTACCACTACATCAAGGTATAAATCTCCTTCAACCTATTATGCCACCGGTCGCGACGAAGAGGGAAATCTTATTTTCAAGAAGAATAACGATGGAAACGACTACCTTTCGTTGTGGAGCGGCAGCAGTGGCGAGCGAACCACCTATCTGGAAGCATCGGTGAATTATGAAAATATTTTTGACGAAAAGCACCGGGTTGGCGGATTGTTCCTGTTCAACATGCGCGAACGCATCAACAACTTCCCCGGATCCTACGTACTGTCTCTGCCCTATCGCCATCAGGGTATCGCAGCCAGAGCAACCTATTCGTTTATGGATAAGTACTTTGTTGAAGGAAACTTCGGATACAACGGCTCTGAGAACTTTGCACCCGGCAAACGATTCGGATTCTTTCCATCCGTTGCATTAGGTTACATGATAAGCAACGAGCAATTTTTCACACCACTTTTACCGGTTATCAGCTCGTTGAAGTTTAAGGGATCGTACGGAACCATCGGTAACGACCAGATTGGCGGCGACAGACGTTTTGCCTTTAATCCGGAAATGCTTGTGGGCGGTGGATACGGTTTCGGCGAAGTAGGTCAGACTTGGCTTACAGGTATAGCCACAGGCTATCCGGGCAGTCCGAATGTATCCTGGGAAAAGGCCATCAAGATGAACGTGGGTGTAGAAATGGAACTGTTCCACTCCCTCAAAATCCAGGCCGATTACTTTGAAGAGAAAAGAGAGGGAATCTTTATCTTAAGAGAAAGTGTACCTTCGGTAGTGGGTATCAATGTTAACCCCTATGTAAACCTGGGTAGAATGAAGAACAGCGGTATCGACCTTTCATTGGAGTACAATAAACAGATAGGCGATTTCAATGTATCCGGAAGGGGAAACTTTACATTTAACCGTAATAAAAAACTGTACGACGACGCCCCTACCCCTATATACGACTACCAAAGTGTGATAGGAAAACCGTTGTACCAGCAGTTCGGATTAATATGTCTGGGATACTTCGAATCTGAAGACGACATAGCCAACAGTCCGGTTCAACAATACGGCGTTGTTCGTCCGGGTGATAGAAAATACAAGGATGTAAACGGCGACGGTGTGGTAAACAGTTACGACAAAGTAGCCATCGGAAGAACCCACGTTCCCGAAATCAACTATGGATACGGAGTAAGCATCGGCTGGAAAGGATTCGACGCATCCATATTTATGCAAGGCGTTGCCAACGTAACCAACTTTATGGACGGATCACCCATCAATGGCTTTGAGAATGCAAACCTGTTCTTGTCGGGCGTTTACGAAGATGTGGCGTTAAACCGGTGGACTGTCGAAAATCCGAATCCAAATGCCAAATATCCACGCATGTCGTCATATATAAATCAGAACAACAAGCAATTGTCCACTGCCAAGCAGTATGATGCCAGCTTCATGCGTCTAAAAAATGCCGAACTGGGATATACCATTCCGAAAAACATTACACAACGTTTGGGAGTATCCACCTTCAGATTCTATCTGCAGGGAGTGAATCTGCTTACATTCTCTAAATTCAAGCTTTGGGACCCGGAACTCAACAACTCCATGGGAGCAACTTATCCGAATATGAGAGTAGTAAATTTGGGTATTAATCTTAATTTCTAATAAATATGAAAACAAAAATCATTTATATCACCATACTGATGTGCTGTTTATCCTTCACTTCGTGCGAATCTTATCTAACCCATTACCTGGGTGATCAGATGACCGTGGAAGAGGTGTTTGACAAACGTGAAACAACCGAAAGGTATCTGGCTCAGGTATACTCTTTTCTTCCTAACGATAA